>NZ_JASJOO010000003.1:647154-947154 GCF_030070105.1 Bermanella sp. WJH001
ACCGCACTGCCATTAAGTGAATTTTTAGTGCGGTTAAATCGGTATCACCTACCCAGTAGTTTTTTGCACACCCACTTTGATGCCATAGAACGCTGGCACGCAAAAGATTGGAAAGACGCTAAACAGCAATGGCTGCTCAAACCGCAGCAATAGAATTTTGTAATAGGTATTTCATGGCCAAACCCACAGGCAATCGTTTACGCATCATTGGCGGACAATGGCGCTCTCGTCTCCTGCCTTTTCCTGATGTTGAAGGTTTACGCCCCACTACAGACCGCGTACGCGAAACCGTCTTTAATTGGCTACAACCATATTTACCAGGGGCACAAGTATTAGACGTATTTGCAGGCTCAGGTGCACTAGGATTTGAAGCGCTTTCCCGTGAAGCGGGATTTGTGAATTTATTAGAGCGCAGCCAAAAAGCCGCCAAACAATTACAAGAAAACGCCAAAACCCTTAACGCCAAAAATTGCAACGTACACATGGGCGACGCCATTCAAATCTTGGCAACCCTCACTACCCAGTTTGATGTTATTTTTCTCGACCCGCCTTTTGGCAAAGGTTTATTACCGCAGTGCATCGAATTAATTGAGCAGCACAATTTAATTAAAACCCAAGGCTGGGTGTACATAGAAAGCGAGCAAGAACTTACCGATTTAAATATCCCAAAACATTGGCGTTTGCATCGCGAGAAAAAAGCAGGACAAGTGAAACTGCGATTGTTTGAAGTAATGAACAAATAAAATAAAAAAGCCTGCCAAGCAGGCTTTTTTATTTTAACCCCAGATATCCCTCTAAAGGCCGCTCTAGGCTAATACAATAGAACCAAACATAAATATTTAACTTATTTTAATTCCAAACTTCCCCGTACTATCCTCTTAGGCCCATCTGTCTTGGCTGCATATCATTAAAAACACAATGAGAGCGAGAGATGAAACATACCCCACTAATTATTTTGCTTATCTGTCTAGCCGCGTGCTCGCCAGATAACACCCAAATAAGCGATTCGAATTATCAACCTTTTCCTAATGGTTATGGCTATATGGAAAACTTAGATGCCCTGCAAAAAGCCACTGACGATGGCAACAAATCGGTTATTCGTGATCACGCATGGAAACTATGGGCCGGCATCATGCAGCCAGATGCCAACACAGGCTGGCCAATTTGGTTCAGCTGGCAAAATACCACGGCCGCATTTGCAGCAGCACCATCAGACCCAACTGCAAAACCCGCCAAGCCGCTTGTACCAAAAACCTTACGTCACATAAACGCTGCCAATGTGCCAAACGTGAATACCAAGGCACCCATTTATTGTGTACCCAATGAAGTGCAAACACTTTATTCAAGTGTGATTAGTTACGACTCTCACGGCCAACCTGTTATTGCTGATGGTAAGAATTTTCAAAATAACGGCGACATCATGATTGCCACCGAATCCCTTAGCCAAGAAGCATTTGATAGTATTCGCAACGACAAACTGTATTTACAGTCCACACTTGATGAAAAATACAAACAGAAAAAAGATGTAGACGTTGCTAAAAGATCAATCGTCACCAAACACATGTACTGGCCAGTGAAAGCAAATGGTTTAACCGCCATTCCGGTTTGGAAAAATCAAATTAAACCCAGCAACCCAAATTATGCGGGCTATGAAATTTGGAATGATCTAGTGGCCGTTGATCCATCGGGTAAACAAGTCGGCGAAAAAGCCACTGTCGAATTTTTATATGGCGTGCGCCAACATCAAAAAAATTGGTACTGCCCGAAAGGTACTATTAATAAAGATAACAGCCCAGCCATGATGCCAAGCGTGAAACAAACCGTAAACGTATATGACATTAATGATTTTTATTTTCATAAGGTCACCCAGCAAGATTGGGATAACTTTAATGACGAAGACAAAGCGATTATCACCTCAGCAAGTTATTGGGCGAACAACCAACCATTTAATGTAGGTGATTATCTTGTGACTGTGGCCATGCACGTCAATACAAAAGAATTGCCAAGTTGGACATTACAAAGTGTTTGGTGGGCAGACAATGACGAAATCAATAACCCCAACAACCCATACGGCAAAGACCGCCCAGTACTGCCCCATGCACAAGGCCCGTGGCAGCATTATTTATTAACCGACTCTTATGCCGTGCCACCTAACGACAAAGGTGAAATGGACATTGCAGTGAACCCTTACATCGAAGGGGTGATTCATCCTATCGCCACCAGTTGTCGCAATTGCCATATTCGAGCAGGCTGGCCAACGGCCCCTGATTTTCGTGCAGGGACTGCAAGTTATCAAAACCCAGATTGCCCAGGGTTGCTTACGTACTTAACACCAGAAACAGCGTGTATTAAAGGATTAAGTCGTACGGATTATTTGTGGATTATTCCTGATCGTGCACTTGCTCATTGATTGATTTTTTAACTGGTTAAAATAAAAAACGGCGAGGGTTAACTCGCCGTTTTTATAAAACTTGGACTAACAATATAAGAGCTAGTTCATGTGGATGAGAATCAAATCCATAAACCTTAATGCCAACACTGCGTTTATACCAAAGGTCATCCAAATTGATAATCACTCCAAAGTTTAGTTACATCATAACCATTTCTTCTACGCGACATAAACAAGAAACAGACTATACGATCGCGTAACGTCTTATAAATCAGAGGTATTTCTAAAACCAACTATCATGGTTATTTTACTCTTGTTAGCAAACAACCACTAAGACTCACCCTTCGACTACCGTTCGTCCCTCACTGTTCAGGATGAACGGTTAAAGTAACAAAGCAAAAAGCCAGCTATCGCTGGCTTTTCATCACACTAAAATATTGAAAACCGCTTAAGGCAACGCAGAAAGCTGATCCAAAGATTTGCCCAGTTGCGCAGCAATGGCGGCAACCGGTTCTTTGTATTTTTCAGTTAAAAAAGGTCGCTCTAACGCGAAAATTTGATACACACCCGCGTTTAATAATTCACGGCTTTCTTCTTGGGCGTTGTCTACCAATAAATTGGTGTGCATAAACCCAAACCATGAGGTTACTAATATCCAAGTATTTAACGACAGCGCGCGCAGCTCTTCATCGTTAGCCGCAATGATGTCGGCACTGCGCAGGGCCATAAAAATCATTTCGGTGCGACTTAAGCAGCGTTTAAAAAACGCATTGTAACGTTTATGGAGGTCTGGATCGTTTTGCAATAAATGCTGCAAGTCACGATGCAAAAAGCGGTAGTCCCACAAACCTTGGAAAATAGCCTGCAAATAAATCAGTTTATCGTTTACGGTAAGGTCACGACCTTCTGGCAGCTGTAAATTTGCATCTACCTTGGCTTCGTATTCAAGGTAAATATCAAAGATGATTTGTTGTTTATTTTTGAAGTGGTAATACAAATTACCCGGGCTGATGCCAAGATGAGAAGCGATATGATTCGTCGTGACGTTACGCTCACCCTGTTCATTAAACAGGTCAAGGCTGGCTTGTATAATACGATCACGTGTTTTCATACTGCTTTCCTATTGAGGCGTTCAAATCACCGTCGTTCTGTGAGGCGTCCGTTTCACAGCTTGCTGCATTTGGGTCGTGCATTTTCGCAATCCTATTCACTATACGCAACGACCAATTGGATTAAGGGTCAAATTCGGCCAACTGTGTGACAAATAAACATTTGACCTGTAGAGTAATAACTCTAATAATAACCGAAATTCGCTACACTGCCCACTATAAGAGGATACTTGTATGGTCGCCACCGCTGCTCAAATGAATGACGAACAGGCACAAATTGCATATTTGCATGATGTTTTTGCCAAACAAAAAGCCGCTTACGCCAATGCGCCATACCCAAGTGTGCAGCAACGTCGTCAAGACCTAGACAAGCTTTCTGCTATTTTGCGCGAATACAAAGACGAACTGGCTGAGGCCATGAACACCGATTTTAGCTGCCGCTCGAAAGATGAGACCTTGCTGGCTGAGATCATGGTGACCCTTGAAGGCATCAAATATAACCGTAAAAATTTAAAAAAATGGATGAAACCCAGCCGCCGTCATGTGGGCATGTTGTTTGCGCCAGCTTCTAATAAAGTGCATTACCAACCTAAGGGTGTAATCGGCATCATGGTGCCATGGAATTACCCAATTCAGTTAGCCGCAGCTCCTCTTGCAGCGGCACTGGCTGCCGGTAACCGCGCGGTGATTAAATTATCTGAGTTCACACCGGCCACCAATACAGTCATGCAGCGCATGTTTGCATCCGCCTTTAATGAAGACCAAGTGGCCCTTGTGTTAGGTGAAGCACAAGTGGGTGCTGAATTTTCTAACCTGCATTGGGATCACTTATTGTTTACCGGCTCAACTGCGGTTGCCCGCCATGTAATGAGTGCCGCTGGTAAAAACCTTGTGCCTGTCACCCTTGAGCTGGGTGGCAAAAGCCCATGTATCATTACCGACAAAGCGTCATTAAAAGGGGCCGCTGAAAGTATTATTTTTGGTAAGGCCACCAACGCAGGTCAAACCTGTATCGCACCGGATTATGTATTGTGCCCTGCCAACATGGTGGATGATTTAAAAGCACAGTTAACAGCGGTCTATAAAAAATCATTCCCAACCCTGCGTGATAACAATGACTACACCGCCATAGTGAATGAACGTCAGTTTAATCGCTTGCAAGGTTACTTAAGTGACGCAAAAGAAAAAGGCGCCAACGTTGAGCCTCTTAATAATGCCAACGAAGATTTCACCGGTACCCGTAAAATTCCATTAACGTTATTAACCCAAACCACGGAAGACATGGTGGTGATGCAGGATGAAATTTTTGGCCCGCTGTTGCCAATTTTAACCTACAACAATTTAAACGAAGCACTGGATTATATTAACGCGCACCCTCGCCCGCTCGCGTTATATTTATTTAGCCATAACAGCAATGAGCAAGAATACGTATTAGAAAATACTCACGCAGGTGGTGTGGCCATTAATGATTGCTTAACCCACATAGCCCAAGACGATATGCCGTTTGGCGGTGTCGGTGATTCTGGTATTGGCGCTTACCACGGTAAAGAAGGTTTCTTATCGTTAAGTCATGCTAAGTCTGTGCATAAAAAAGGTCGCTTCAATAGTGGCAAATTTATTCACGCACCTCACGGTCGCTTAGTGCACCGCTTAATTTATAAATTCATTATTCGTTAAGCGATCAAACAGCCCACTATGAATAGACGTGATTTTTTAAAACTCTCTGCCGCAGGTTCTGCGGCACTGACGGCAACAGCATTCACAGCAACCTTATCCGGTTGCTCTGAATCATTACCAAGCAATGGCCAATGGAAAGTACTGCGCGAAAAAGACCGTATTTTTTTAAGCGCTGTGGCCCCTGTTATGCTCAAGGGCAGCCTGCCTGAAGAGAGCCAAGCTCGTCAGCAAGGCATCAATATCATGTTAAAAAATATTGATATCGGCATTTCAAAACTTGGACCCCATAACAGCAAACAAATTTCTGATTTATTTACCTTACTGAATTTTGGTTTAAGTCGCGGCTTAACCACAGGTGTGTGGAGCAGTTGGGAAAATGCATCTGAAGCTGAAATAGAAAACTTCTTGAATCGTTGGCGCGACAGTTCCGTCAGCTTATTTAACATGGCTTATAACGGCTTAAACAAACTCATGTGCGCCACCTGGTTTGGCCAAAGTGCCGCTTGGCAAAATGTTGGGTACCCAGGCCCTTTGTACCCTGATGTATTAATTACCAAATCTTAACGATTCACTTGGCGGATAATAATTAAATGGCCATTCCTGATATTTTTAAACAACGTGCCCAAAGTGAAAATTGGGACATCACCGACGCTGCCAAACTTCAAACCCAGCAAACCATTGAAGCGGATGTAATCATTATTGGTACCGGTGCAGGCGGTGGCGTCAGCGCCGAAGTATTAAGCCAAGCGGGTTTAAAGGTGGTGATGATTGAAGAAGGAGGCTTGTTCACCTCTGATAATTTCAACATGGATGAACTGCAAGCCTACGGCGATCTTTACCAAGAAGGGGCTGGGCGCACCACCAAAGATGGTGCCATTAGTATTTTCCAGGGCCGCGCTGTGGGCGGCACCACTGTGGTTAATTGGACATCCAGCTTTCGCACTCCTAACCACACGCTCAACCACTGGCAACAGCATCACGGCGTTGCCGGTTTTAGCCCTGAAGACATGGCACCTTACTTTGAGCAAATGGAAACACGCTTAAACGTCGCCAAATGGGCCATGCCACCTAATGCAAACAATGACACCTTAAAACGCGGTTGCGAAGCAAATCAATGGAGCTGGGCGGTGATACCCCGCAATGTAGCAGGCTGCTGGGATTTAGGTTACTGCGGCACAGGCTGCCCAACCAATGCCAAACAAAGCATGTTGGTTACCACCGTGCCCGAGGCCCTTAAAAACGGCGCGAAACTGTTTTATCGCTGTAGCGCGGATCGCATTGTATTTTCTGATCACAAAGCGGAATCCGTTGAATGTTTGGCTTTAGCAGATGACGGCAAAACCCCAACCGGAGTGCGCTTGAGTTTTAAAGCGCCGCACATCGTCTTAGCAGGCGGTGCCATCAACAATCCAGGGTTATTGCTGCGATCAAACGCACCAGACCCACACAAACGCATTGGTAAGCGCACCACCATTCACCCAGTAAACGCCAGTCTTGCCAAAATGGGCTCTGCGGTAAATGCGTTTTATGGGGCCCCACAAAGTATTTATTCCGATCATTTTCAGTGGAATACCGATGGTGACATGGGTTTTAAACTGGAAGTGCCTCCTATGCAACCCGCCATGGGCGCACAGATTGTGGGCTTTCATGGTTTAAAACTCACCCAAACCATGGAAGAACTGCCTAACCTGCAAGGCACCATTGCGCTATTGCGTGACGGCTTCCACGAACAAAGCCAAGGGGGCACGGTTGAACTGGACAGTGGTGGCAAACCCATCTTGGATTACCCTCTGACTGACTATATTTGGCAGGGCTTGCGTAAAGCCCATCATGTGATGGCCGAAGCGCAATTTGCCGCAGGTGCTAACAGCGTCATGCCCTTACACCACGACGCGACGTTTTATAAGTCTTTAAGTGAGTGCAAGACGGCCATTGATTCACTCCCTCAAGAATTACATCGCCAACGTTTAATGACGGCCCATTTAATGGGTGGCTGCATCATGGGGGAAGACATGCGTGAATCTGTGATCAACAGCCAAGGGCGTTTTCACCATGCTGATAACCTGTATGTCATTGATGGCTCTGCATTTCCAACCAGTATTGGTGCCAATCCTCAGCTATCCATTTATGGTCTAGCTCTTAAACAATCCAGCCAATTGGCCGCTAAAATCAAACAAGGCTAAAATGTGTCACGGTACTCATTTGTTGAGTGCCGTGGCTAAATTGATTAACATGCCGCCCTAGTATCCCGCCCCAAGGCAGATTTCATGATTAAAGTGATCTATCCCGGAACGTTTGACCCAATCACCAATGGTCACACCGACCTTATCGAACGCGCCGCGCGTATGTTCGATCATATTGTGGTTGCCGTTGCCGAGAGCCCAAACAAAAAACCTTTGTTTGACCTTGAGTTACGCTGCGAACTGGCACGTGAAGTATTAAGCCACGTGAAAAACGTTGAAGTGGTCGGTTTTAACACGCTACTGGCGCATTTTGTAAAAGAACAAAACGCTCAAGTGTTATTACGAGGCCTGCGCGCCGTGTCTGACTTTGAATACGAATTTCAGCTAGCCAACATGAACCGCGCCCTAGCACCGGATGTTGAAACGGTATTTTTAACACCTGACGAGCGTCATTCGTATATCAGCTCAACCCTGATTCGTGAAATCGCCCGCTTAAATGGTGATGTGAAAAAATTTGTCCACCCTGTGGTAGAAAAACACCTGCTAGAGAAATTTGGCATCTAGCATTAAGCTGTTGTTTAGAGTCTTAAGATTCTAAGGAGTAAAATATGGCCTTAATTATTACTGATGATTGCATCAACTGTGATGTATGCGAACCAGAATGCCCAAACGAAGCCATTAGTGAAGGGGAAGAGATCTACGTCATCGACCCTAAAAAGTGTACTGAGTGTGTGGGTCACTACGATGAGCCTCAATGCCAGCTAGTCTGCCCAGTTGACTGCATCCCATTGGATCCTGACAACGAAGAAACACAAGAAGAGTTGATGGAAAAATACGAAAGACTCACGGCTTAAGACGTGAGACGTGAGACGTGAGACGTGAGACGTCGCAAAGAATAAAAACCGCTTTCGCAAACGCAAGCGGTTTTTTTTATGCCTAGAACAAACACCCAAATACTTTCTTGAACAGACTCCACACAGCAACTAGCCTTATACATAGCCATGCCTAAGGTTCAAGATGAATAAACAGCCCCCATCATCAGACAGACAAGTCTGTGGCCACTGCGCCAATCAAGAAGGACTGCCATTTGAGTTCACCATGGCGTTTCAGCCCATTGTAAATATTAAGAAAAACACACTCTTCGGCTACGAAGCTCTGGTGCGAGGCATGAATAACGAACCCGCCTTTAGCATTATTGAGCAGGTGAACAATGACAATCGCTACTTGTTCGACCAGCAATGTCGCATTAAGGCTATTTCGTTGGCAGCCAAGCTCGATCTTAAAGCCATGCTCAGTATTAATTTTTTACCCAATGCCGTGTATGAACCTCAACGATGCATGAGAACCACATTAGAAGCCGCTAAAAAATACAACTTTCCAACCGATCACATTATTTTCGAATTCACTGAAGTGGAAAAAATAGAAGACACCGAACACGTTAAGCGCATCGTCGAATATTATTCTTCACTGGGCTTTATTACAGCCATTGACGACTTTGGTGCAGGTTATGCGGGCTTAAATTTACTGGCAGATTTTCAAACCAATATTATTAAGTTTGATATGGCGCTGATACGCAACGTGCATTTATCAAACGCTCGCCAATCCATCATTACTCACTGCTTAGGTATCTGTGCTGATCTGAACATCACAGCACTGGCTGAGGGCATTGAAACGATTGAAGAGTTTGAATGGTTAAAACAAGCTGGGGTTGAATTAATGCAAGGTTACCTCATCGCCAAACCCGGTTTTGAATCACTTCCAGAGCCCATTTTTCCAACACGTTAATAAAAGCCTACTCTGCAACGATACGACATCCACCTGCCTTCTATTGTATGCTTAAGCCCATTGATTCAAATACGGGCTCATTGGTTATGAAATTCACAACAATAATATTATGTACAGCCCTTGTGTTAGGTGGTTGTAGCTCAGAAACCTTGAGCACACAGCACAGCGGTGCAGTGGCATCCGCCCACCCATTAGCGACTCAAGCAGGCATTGATATTTTAAACGCAGGTGGCAATGCATTTGATGCAGCCGTCGCCACGGCCGCCGTTTTAGCCGTGGTAGAACCTTACAGCGCCGGCATGAGCGGTGGTGGTTTTTGGTTGCTACATGATGCCAAGCAGCAAAAAAATATTTTTGTCGATGCCCGTGAAAAAGCACCATTACAAGCCCACCGCGATATGTATTTAGATGATGCTGGCAATATCATTCCAAAACTCTCCATTAATGGGCCCATGGCAGCGGCCATTCCAGGGCAAGCAGCCGCGTTTGCTCACCTAGCCAAACAGTATGGCAAGTTACCCCTTAAAACGTCTTTAGCGAGCGCCATCGAAATTGCCAATAACGGTTTTGCCACCGATCACCACTACGCAAAATTAGCCACCTACCGTAAAGATGCATTAAACCAATACCCAGCGGCTGCCAAAATATTTTTAGACAAGGGCCAAGTCCCTCAAACGGGTTACATCATTAAACAACCCGATTTAGCCAATACCCTACAAGCAATTGCCGACAATGGTTTTGATGGCTTTTACAAAGGCAAAGTGGCCCAGCAATTAGTGAATCAAGTACAAAAAGACGGTGGCATATGGCAACTGGCCGATTTAGAAAAATACACAGTGATCGAACGTGAGCCCATTGTTAGCCAGTATCAAAAACACACCATCATTAGTGCACCACCACCAAGCTCGGGCGGAATTGCCATCGCACAAATGTTAAATATGCTAGAAAGTTTACAACCAGAATTAAATTGGGAAACACTCAACGAAGCCGATCAAGTGCATTTATTAAGTGAGGTCATGCGTCGCGCCTATTTTGACCGCGCCCATTATTTGGGTGACCCTGATTTTGTAGATGTGCCGCAAGAAACATTACTCAACAAAAATTACAACGCCACCTTGGCGCAAACCATAGACATGGATAAAGCCACCGACAGCAAAACACTTGGCAGCCAAATACAATTGTTAGAAGGGTTTCACACCACTCATTTAAGTGTATTAGATAAAGATGGCAATCGAGTCAGCGCCACGTTAAGTATCAACTTACCATTTGGTAGCGCGTACCTTGCAAAAGGCACCGGTGTATTACTGAATAATGAAATGGATGACTTTTCTTCTAAACCTGGCGTACCCAACGCTTATGGTTTAGTGGGTAACGAAGCCAACGCCATAGCCCCTGAAAAACGCCCACTTTCAAGCATGACCCCAAGCTTTGTTGAAAATGAAAAACAAATCGCCATTTTGGGCACTCCAGGTGGCAGTCGCATTATCACCATGGTGTTTTTAGGCATGTTAGAACATTTACAAAATAACCCAGTTGAACACTGGGTGGATAAAAAACGTTTTCATCACCAATATCTACCTGATGTCATTCAACACGAGCCAGATACATTCAGCGAAGACGTCAAACAAACGTTGCAAGCAAAAGGCCATAAACTAAAAAATGTGGGTCGAAAATACGGCAATATGCAGGCTATTTTATTGGATAAAACCAATAATCAAGTGAGTGCCGCCGCTGATAAACGGGCCGTTGGCCATGCACAAATACAATAATTAAAGATTTTAATTACAATGTTAGAACTTGGTTTTTTCATTAAAAAAATAATCGCTTTTTGGCTCATGCCATTAAGCATGGTTGTTTTATTGCTTTGTCTGTCTGTTTTTTTCTTATGGAAAAAACCACACTCATCCATTGGAAAAATAGCCGCAAGCAGTGCGCTGATTTTATTATTAGTATTTAGTTGGAATCCAATCTCAACACCTATGTTGAGAAGTATTGAACAAACTAATATTCCTTTTGATATAAATTCCCCCGTTGATTATGTAGTGGTATTGGGCAATGCGGCCACGAGCGACCCAAGCATTCCGTTGAGCAGTCACTTATCCAGCTCTGCCACCGCGCGCTTACTTGAGGGTTTACGCATTTTAAATGCTAACCCCACAGCTCAATTAATTGTTACCGGTTACGCAGGCAACAACACAAAAAGCAGCGCACAAGTGTATAAAGAAGTGGCCATCAATTTAGGTATTAAACCTGAACGCATCACCGCCATTGATTGGCCAAAAGATACCGAAGAAGAGGCGCAAGCGGTAAAAGAAATTGTCAACGATAAAACCGTTGCCATTGCCACCAGTGCCAGCCATATGCCCAGAGCCATAGAGTTTTTTTATAAGCAGAATATAAACGCCATTGCCGCTCCCACTTTTTATCTTGGCAAGCAAACAGAAAAAATTGATTGGCGATTTGATGCGGCAGGATTATTAAAATCAGAACGGACTATTTACGAATATATTGGCCAACTATGGCAATGGCTCAAACACTAGCTCTGTGCAGCGTCTGTTTTTTCATAACTATACGCTATATAAGAAAGGCTCTTTGGAGCCTAGCATTGTTAAAAAAAAGGAGTTTGTGCACTGGCTCCCAAGCTAGGAGAAAACAACTATTAAATTTGCGCCCTTAGATTACATTGTCTTTATCAATCCAGCAGGGCAAAAACATGAAAGCATTTCTCTCGTTCATATTAATGGCCTGCCTATTTGGGTGTCATCACAACACCCAACCACAGGTTAACGCTGATCTCTCAACAAACCAGCCATCAAAACATATACAGGCAAACCCTGAGTCCTTAATGGCCGATTTCGCTCACCGTTATTAAAACCGATTAATTGGTTTGAAAGGTAAATATCAAACCAATATTATTGCTTAAGTCACCACTTAGATAACTTGAATAGCTCAAGTCCATCCAGAATTTTTCATTGATTTGGTAGCCTATTCTTGGCTTAAAATACATACCAGCATCCATATCAATCTCTTCTTCTGGACAATTACTGCAATTATCTACCGATCTGTCCGCGCGTATTTTTTCAAAGCCCACCAAAAGATCTAAATTTATTTTTTCAATAATGTGGCGATAACCTGCTTCAAAATAAAAATTAATACCGCCTGCTTCTGCTTTTTTTGTCGTGTTGCCACCACCCACTCTCATGACATCCACATCATATGAGCCGTGATCATCCATGATCAATACACCTAAACCTGCACCAATCAACAGGTTGGATTTCTTGCCTTGCCAAAACAAACTAGCGCTTTGCATGCGATCGCCAATATAGTTGTTTGCAGCCACCTCTTCATCAATGGACATGGTTTGCAACGATACACCCCAAGTATGATGATCCAGAGGGTTGGATTTTTTAGTAGAAGGTTCCGCTACTTGATCTACTGCAAAAGATGAAAAAGAGGCAGCCAGTAACGTGCACGCAAGGAATATAGATTTCATTGTTGTTTGTTTCTAATTGGATTTTTTGGCGCGCAATAATATCAGACTAAACAGATGATGGGGAAACGATTAAACCAGCTCTCGAATGTGCCGAATGATTAGATCGGGGTCAAAGGTTTGTGCCCATGGACGAGTGCCATCTTGCAACCAAACCGTTTTCATTCCCACATCATACGCACCTTGCATGTCATGCACAGGATGATCACCCACATGCAATACTTGCTCAGCTGAACAACCTAAACGTGCCAAAGCATGATTAAAAATTTCAGGATGCGGCTTCGGTTTATCAAATAACTCCGCCTGTAAACAAAAATCAAAAATATGCCCTAAGCCGGTTTTATGAATATCCGCATTACCATTTGTAATGGCAATGAGTTGATAATTTTTTTTCAATTCATTCAAAGTTGCATCTACATCATCAAATAATACGACGTTTTGGCGAGCCTCATAAAACGCATTAAAACATTGTTGGGCTAACTGCTGTGTTTGTGCATAACCAAACTCGGCAAACAAGGCGTGCAAAAATTGCTGACGGGCTAAACTAATTTTATTACTTAAATGGGGGTGAGATTTTATGAATTGAAATTTTTTATCGCGCAGTTGCGTTTGTGACAACTGAGAAAGAACAAGTGGTGTGTTTGCCTGCATCCAATCAAGCATGGCTTGCTCAGCATGAAGGATCACCTGATGACCACTCCACAAGGTATCATCCAAATCAAAACTGATGACTTTCACACCTTGAGGAATGAGAATATCTGACATAACTACAGCAATATATCTAAACGACGACTAACAATTTCACTTAAGTAATCTAAGAACAAGGTGTCCATGTTACTTTTAAAATAATCATCATCTTTATGACCAATGGCCAAAATGCCTAAATCATTTTTCAATAAACACGCCGCCATTGATCCAACTTTGGATTTATCATAAAAAAATAATTCCATTTGATCATCGCTAAGCTGACCACAAAAAGCCTGCTTGCGACCAAAGTGACGCACCAGCTGATCTTGCATTTCAACTTCAGTCACCGATTGCATGGTCATGGCTGGCACAAATAAAGTAATACACGCGTGATCAACGCCATATAACGCAACCATGGCTTGCTGTAAGGATTGCTCTACTTCTTCAATAGATTGCGCGTCTAATAAATCAAGGGTTAAACGGCGGGTTTGTTCAAATAAGCGATCATTACGACGGGCATTATCCACCAGCTGCTGTAGACGCTCATGTAGCTCGTTGTTTTTTTCACGCAAAATTTTGCTTTGATATTCCACCAATGAAACCGAGGCGCCGGTTTCGTGGGGCACATCAAGCTGCGCAACAATCTCAGGATAATGCCGAAAAAAGTCTGGGCGTTGTTTTAAAAACGCAGCAACATCCCGCTCGTTTATGGATTTTTTATCCTGTTTTATTTTTTCCATAACGCTTTTATATTTCCGTTTTTATTTCGCAAAACACGTTTACAAGAATCATTCACTTCATTTGAGAAAAGCTTCGAATTTTGGAGGGCTGTGCCCACCACTACCTATTGCGTCAGCCAGTGCCTGACCTACTACTGCAATGCGATGAGCAGGCTAACCGTTAAACTTGAATGCGCCCTTCGAAGACTCGCTCAGCTGGGCCTTTCATAATGACATCGCCTTCGCCATCCCAACAAATGATTAAGGAGCCACCTGGTAAGTTAACTTGCACTTCATCATCCACCAGCCCCCACTTATGGGCCATAACCATGGCAGCACATGCGCCAGTACCACACGCAAGTGTCCAACCGGCACCGCGCTCGTACACACGCAAATCCATTTCGCCACGATCTTTAATTTGCATAAAGCCGGCGTTTACGCGCTTGGTAAATTTTTCATGCTTTTCAAGTTCAGGCCCAAGGCGATTAACAATATCGCTGTGCACGTCTTCAACTTGCATCACGCAATGTGGGTTGCCCATTGAGACGGCACCGACGGTGACTTGTAGATTGCCTTCGTTAAATGGCACATCTAACGTGTATTGACCTTGTTGTGTTGGCACATCAAACGCTGACTTAGCTGGCTCAAAATGGGCTTTGCCCATATTCACAACAACGTTGCCATCGTTTTCAATGTTCAGCTCAATGATGCCCGAGCTGGTTTCTACTTTAATGGGATTTTTTGCGGTTAAGCGCGCATCGTGAACAAAGCGGGCAAAGCAGCGTGCGCCATTGCCACATTGCTCAACTTCACTGCCGTCTGCGTTGAAAATGCGATAACGGAAATCCACATCTGGGTTTGATGGGGTTTCCACTATTAGCAATTGGTCAAAACCAATGCCAAATTGACGATCACTTAATTGGCGGACCAATTCTGGGCGAAAGGCAAAATGCTGAGTGACAAGGTCAACCACCATGAAGTCATTACCCAGACCGTGCATTTTGCTAAAGCGTAATAACATTGCCGAATGCCTTATTCTGAAATTAATGTTTCTAACATTAACTGATCCGAAATGGTTTCGCGACGACGAATTAAATGCACCTTGTCACCATCAACCATGATTTCAGCGGGCTTGTTACGGGTGTTATAGTTTGATGCCATCACAAAACCGTAAGCACCGGAACTCATCACCGCTAATAAGTCACCCGATTGCAACGCTAACTCACGATCTTTACCTAAGAAGTCACCGGTTTCACACACAGGCCCTACCACATCAAAAGACTGCTTTGGTGTGTTGGTGCGCGGTTGAACCTCAACAATACGCTGCCATGCGCTGTATAACGATGGGCGAATCAAGTCATTCATGCCGCCATCAATAATGGCAAAATGCTTGTCGCCATTGTTTTTAAGGTATTCAACTTGGGTAACAAAAATACCTGCGTTAGCCGCAATTGAGCGACCAGGCTCAAGTACTAATTTTAAGTTACGACCTGCAAGCTTTGGTAAAACCGCATCGGCAAAATCTTGTGGGGTTGGCGGCACTTCGTTGTCATAGGTCACACCTAAACCACCACCCAAATCAATGTGCTCAAGTTCAATGCCTTGGGTTTTTAATTCATCAATCAGTGCAAGCACACGATCAAGTGCATCTAAATAAGGGGCGATTTGAGTCAGCTGTGAACCGATATGACAGTCCACCCCCTTAATCGCAATGCCTTCTAATTCGTTAGCGCGAGCATACACTTCTTTGGCGGTATCAATATCCACACCAAATTTATTTTCTTTCAGGCCAGTTGAAATGTACGGGTGGGTTTGTGCGTCTACGTCTGGGTTGACGCGCAACGATACAGGCGCTTTCACACCCATCTCTACCGCCACTTCATTTAGGCGCTCAAGTTCAGCGGCACTTTCTACGTTAAAACAGTGCACGCCAACCGCTAGCGCACGGCGCATTTCGTCAGCGGTTTTAGCAACCCCTGAAAACACCATTTTGTCAGGAGAGCCCCCGGCTTTTAAAACGCGCTCTAATTCACCCACAGATACAATGTCAAAACCTGCACCCAGTTTTGCTAGTACATTTAGCACCGCAATATTTGAATTGGCTTTTACTGCATAACACACTAACGCATCTTGATCTTTTAGCGCTTGTGCATAAGCAAGGTAATGGTCGCTAAATGCTTTGCGTGAATACACATACAAAGGCGTGCCAAACTTGTCCGCTAAATCGCTAACGGCTGATCCTTCGGCAAATAGTTCGCCATTTTGGTAATCGAATACATTGGTCATATCAATTGTCGCCTTGAGGCTGGCCCTGTGAAGTGGACATGGCGTTGTCTGATTGTGGCTTATCTTGTGGCATGTATAAGGCCCCTTTTTGTCCGCATCCGGTTAGGATGAGCACTGCCAATATAATCAAATAGCGCATGTCGATGGCTCATTAAAATAAAGGGGTCGATTATAGGGGTTTACAAGCTAGCTGGATAGGCCGCAGCTTAGGAAACACGCTCTGTGCTAATCACGATTGTTTTGTGGATAAAGCTCAATAAGGGCTTGATTAAGGCGCTGCTCTAACTTGTGTTTGTAATCAAGGTAGGTGCAGGTTTGCAGCACCTTATTACCATTGCGAGTATGTAGGCGATCTGAAATGGCGATATCTGTGATGTATACCGGGTACGGTTTGTTGTGTTGACGCAGGTTAACAAGATGGCGCACTAACGCTTTATATACCTGATCGCCATATTCCATTTGACTGAAATCTTCTTGCTCACATTGCAAAATAAACCCCAGCCTGTCGTTTGCGTCGAAATCCACCTGCGCATGTACATCAAAATAACGCCCCTGCCCCAGCCCTTCTTTGGGTCGAATGGGGCGCATGGTCAATGGGGTCTCTTTAGTGGGCAACATGACTTCAAAGTAGTCTATTTGTCGTTGCTGTACGGTTTCAGTTTTGCCATAACGATAGCGATTTTGACGATATTCCACCTGACGTAAAAAATGATTAAGTGGGTTAATCAGCGCCGCTTCGTTATACATAGGGGTACGCCATTGAATAAGCGAGCCACGCTCATCTATTACGTATATTTGTGCCTGCTGCTCCTGTTTTAAGTAATACACCTGCAACACACCTGGCTGTGCATTTTCGCATATCATTTTAATCACACTGCCTCGCAGCGCATGGCTGTCGAGCATGATCTGGCTATAAAACCCTTGGGGTTTAGACAGTTGACGAAACAAGTGCAAAGGCTTGTCAAAGTGATAAATCACAGGACGGCCATCACTAAATTGAATCAAATGATAACCACTGGATATTTGTAAGATGTAGCGTCGTCTTTGATGGTTTTTGGCGCCATAAAAGCATTCGCGCACTTCATCCATCACTTTTTCTACTCGCTCAGCAATGGCTTTAGGGCGCGTGGCGCAATAACAATATACGTTTAATTTTGGCGGCTCTTGCGTGCTGTGCGGTGGATAAGACATTAGGTAATCTTCAATCACACGCAACAACGCATTTTGCCCTTCATAGCGATTTACCAACACCTCGCGCCATGTGTTAAATACCATTTGATCAATGGTCAGCACCAAATTTTCTTTTAGAGCGCTATAACCTAAAGAGTCAGTGCGATTGGATATTTTGTGAATGCCTCGACGGGTGTAGTGACTCATGGGGTCAACAAAGACATTGATATACAAACTAATGTGCCTTGGTACTGGTGGCTCATCAAAATTGGTTTCGATGCTCTCGATTAAGGGTGTTTGATAAAAGCTGTTTATGATTTCTTTCAATTCATAATCTTGCCCGTGTTGGCGCCCTTGGTACATGACCACATTTGTACCCTTTGCCATCACTTGATTCACATGACACCACGCCAACAACTCCACCAAACTAGGCGACTTTTTGATGGGGTTTTGCGCGCCACCTGGGCGTGCAATGCCTGTGTATAAGCTCCATGCCATTTGAGGGATGCGTCTGCGCACATGTTGACGATCAAGGTGCAGGCTCAGCTTATCCTCTTGAATATCTTTACTGATACCTGGGTTGATTAAGTCGATTTTCCCCGGTTTACGATCAAATGTGGCGTATAACTTATGGCCCAGTAAGGTCATGTCCTTGGCGGTTAACATGGTTTCTTCTTGGTAACTGCGCCCAAACTGGGACAAAAACTTATAGCTGTGGATAAGTTCATTCACCAAGGTTTTACGCTCTTGCACCACGGTATGCACCTGCCACTGAGGGCGATTATCTAGGTGCATTAATAAACCTTCTGTCCAGCCCCACTCGGTAATGACCGGCTTCAAAAAGTCCCGTTTCCAATGTTTGCGCCTAGTGGCTTGACCCATTGGGATATTGGCTTTGAAATAAATACAGCGGCGCACAAGCTCCAACCTAGAGACTTCATCACGGGCCAGCAAATAGGCTTCTAGCCGATCATAAAGCAGCAAGTAAGGGTCAAGTTTTTCAAGCTTGGTTTGCTCATTAAATATGCGCGCTTTTAAATCCAGGCTTAATGGGCGCACATCAGGGAAACTACTGGCATAGGCTTCGGTTAAAAACAGTTTAAGAATGGATTTATAGGGACTGCCAATGGCCTTGTATAACTGCCACATGCCCGCCCCCACAAACTCACCGGCAGGAATGGTACCAATACCCCCAAAATCGATGACCTCTTCAGGCTGAACAAACCCTTGTTTTTGCAAACGAAACACAAAGTCATCGTAATTATTTTCATGCTCCACCGGCACTAACCACCACAAGGGGTAGCAACCACACAGCAAAATACTGGTGCGATAGAATTCATCGAGTAAAAGATGGTGCTGGGCACTGCCACAATCTTCACCATCTAAGTCGTTGCGCTCCCCTTTCACGAACTTTTGTGCATCCATTAAAAAGAAATGCACCTCTAAACCGATATTGTCGGCCCATTTCTCAATGGCACTGGCTTTCTCTTGCAGCAACTGCAACTCATCAGGCGCCATGGAGGGTTCATGGCACAGCCAAATATCCAAATCACTCCCGCCACTGTGACCTAAAGAACCACAACTGCCCATGATGAACATACTTTTGATTCTGGTACTATCTGAGCGTCGCTGAGAGTACTGGAAACCCATTGCCAGCCCAGCGGCTGCCCTTAGGGTGTCTTTACTGGGACTGTAGCGTGCGACCCCGCAGGGGCACTCATAACCAACAAACCCAGGGAGTTTCTCGTGGTTCACGTGATACAACAGGCCAATAATATCGAGCAAAACCCGCTGACGCTCAGTTAAGGCCAGTTGTGTACGCTCTAAACGGTGCTGGTTATAGGCCAAAAAGCGCTTAACCACTGTCGTAGCGAGGTTTTGATCAAACCCTTTTGCGCCCTTGGTTAAATCTGCCATACACTCAAATCACCTATCAATTCAGCTTACATGAGAAATAACTGCTGTTTTTTTAGACAAAACATAAAAGACAAATAGCGTCAGCGGATTAGGCTGTTATAATGCGCGCCGCTGCGTCATTTATTGAGTATAGAGCCATTCATGGCAGGCACCGGATTTCAGTGAAATCCAATCGTGTGCACGTTCAATTTTTACTCAATCTCCTTGCTATTGGTTGAGGTTTTTGATATAAAACGCAGCTCTTTTTAGACGGGGTAGCCGCTTCAACAAGTCAATTGACTTGGAAGGCGCGTCAACACTAGCCCCGAACGAATTTTTTAATTAGTCGCATATTTCGATAAATCGGGGCATAACAATGGCTAAAGTTTGTCAGGTTACGGGTAAACGCCCTGTAACAGGTAACAATGTATCGCACGCTAACAACAAAACTAAGCGTCGCTTCCTTCCAAACCTTCAAACACACCGTTTTTGGGTTGAAAGCGAAAATCGTTTTGTAAAACTACGTCTTACTACTAAAGCAATGCGTATTATCGACAAAAAAGGCATCGACACAGTTCTAGCTGAACTACGTGCTCGCGGCGAGAAAGTTTAAGGAGTCCTACCATGGCTGCAATTCGTGAAAAAATCCGTATGGTTTCTTCTGCTGGTACTGGTCACTTCTACACCACTACTAAGAACAAACGCATCATGCCTGACAAGTTGGAAATGAAGAAATTCGATCCTACGATCCGTCAGCACGTTATGTACAAAGAAGCTAAAATCAAGTAATTGGTTTTTGTGTTCTGAAAAAGCCGACTCTCGAGTCGGCTTTTTTGTGCCTGCTATAAATGAAGAAATTCGATCCACTCTCTAGCCGTCAGCAAGCAATGTACAAAGAAGCTAAAATCAAGTAATTGATTTTTGAGTCTTGTATAAGAAAAGCCCACTTTTAAGTGGGCTTTTTTGTGTCTGCTGAAAGTGAAGATATTCGACAATCCTCATAGCCTCAGAGACTAACACGCAAAGAATAGGAAATTTGAATAATTCAAATTTTTGTTATTGAAAATCCAACCACTTCGTGATTCCTATACCTGCAAAGATAGGCTCAATCCACTCAACACTAATAACTCAAACCGATATAACTAGTGATTTAATTCCATAGCGACATGCTTCACTCCATCTAATTTCACAGTTATTAATTTTGGCTTTATCTGGAACTGCCTGCTCAATGACTTAATTACCTCTTCAACGTAAATATCTTGTGCGCACTGAAGATAACTACTCACAAACTGAGTACAAGCTCTTTGAAAACCAATAATTTCTTCCCGCGATTTAGCAATTGAAGAAGGAATATAACAAGAATAAGATAACTTATTTGTTTTTATTTTCTTTTCTTTAATGAACATTTCTAGACCATTATCACCAGATGATCTGGTAAAACAAGATTTAATAACTTCGGAATTCTTGTAAATACTGGCAATCTCTTTTTCTTTACTACAACATTCATTCACATAAGAACTCTTGTTTTCTAAATACCCTACAGTTCCGTTACTTTTGTTAGTAAAAATTTCTGCATTCACAACACTAAAATCTCTTTGTTTATAAGACTTTTTTTGCTGATTTAACTTATATTCTAACAATAGAACTTCTTCTTCGACTGATATCTGAACCCCTAATGACTGCTTAGCTAATATATTTTGTATTTTAATTTTATTTTCATCTCCTCCCTTACATTCAAGAGAAGAAACATTAATAGTTAAATTTTTAATCGGTGATTCATCTAGTTTTTCTTTAATATCTTGGCAATACATATCACTTAAAATTGGAGGTGTTATTTTTTTTAAATTATTAAAAAGAAAAACCTCATCACTATTACTCAACTTAACCTTACTAAGATTTACAGACTTCAATTTCTTTAGATGTAATAAAGGCTTTATTGTTTTTAGAGGGTTTTCGCTTAAATTTACATGCGAAAGATTTATTAAATCTTCAATACCCTCTATTGAGTTTATTCCTAATCTCTTGCAATCGATAGATACAATTAAATCGACAACATTGCTACTAATAATATTACTTGAATTAAAATCCATAAATTTATTAGCTTCGTTTTTTATACAATCTAACAATCCCTTATCTTTTATATTTAACTTATTTAATGAATCCAAAAGAAAACGATTCCTAGATAAAATTTCTTTGTTATATTTTTCAATTTCAAAATTTTCTTTTTTCTCTAGAGAAGATATATGCATAAAAGATAATATATTTGGTATTAAAAAAACTGCTAATGAAATAACTATTATTAGGAAACTAAAAGTGGGAGAAATCCGTATATTCTTCAAACTTAATCCTTAAAGCTTAATCTAACAAATAATAAACTTACTATACTCACGACTGAAATATTAATAAATATATAATATAACTAACTCTAGGGCAGGTAAGATCTTTAATTAGATGATATTTTTGAAGATAATCAAAGAACTCATGCTAAGAAAATAGCCATATGTCGTCTAGCTCTATATTTACAATAACCCCCATCTCACATCTCACATCTCACATCTCACATCTCAACATTATGCTAAACTGCCACTTCTGTTTTCTATCTAACGTGCTGCATTAACATGCCTGAACTTCCCGAAGTCGAAACCACTTGCCGTGGTATTGCCCCCCACATTGAAGGTAAAGCCATTGCTAAATTAGTGGTGCGCCAACCCCAATTACGTTGGCCCATTCCTGATGACTTAGCAAAATTGGTAAAAGGGCAAACGATTTTAGCGGTGCGTCGTCGCGCAAAGTATATTTTGCTTGATATTGGTAAAAGCAAAATCAAAGGCACCATAATTATTCACCTTGGTATGTCGGGTTCATTGCGCGTGGTAAAAGGCCAAGCCCCTGAACCGCAAAAACATGAACACTTTGATTTGGTATTTTCTAACGATTTGCTGCTGCGTTTTACCGATCCACGACGTTTTGGTGCCTGTCTTTGGCAGGACGTAGACAGTAATGACAACAAATGGCTCGATCATTTAGGGCCAGAACCCTTAAGTGATGAATTTAACGGCGAGTATTTATTTAACAAAAGCCGTAAGCGCACAAGCGCTGTCAAAACCTTCATCATGGATCAAAAAATCGTGGTGGGTGTGGGGAATATCTACGCCAGTGAATCATTATTCTTAAGCGGCATTAGCCCCACTAAAGCCGCCGGTAAAATCAGTAAGGCCAAGTACGAGGTATTTGCCGAGCAAATCAAACAGGTACTCACCAAAGCCATCGCCCAGGGCGGTACGACTTTAAAAGATTTTGTAGGCAGCGATGGCAAGCCTGGTTATTTTGCGCAACAGCTGCATGTTTATGGGCGAAAAGACGAACCTTGTAGCCAGTGTGAGGCCCCGATAAAACAGATCACTCAGGGGCAGCGCAGCACTTTTTATTGCACTAATTGTCAAAAATGACGATGTGCTCGCCACAGCCCAGAAAAAGCTGATATAGTTCGCTCAATAATAAGCGCCATGTACAGGGACAATAACAATGCTAAACCTTTCAAGCCAACTTAAAAGCGGCATCATGATTCTTGCTGCTATGTTTATGTTTTCATTACCTATGCACGCCCAAGCGCAACAAATTGATGAAACCCCGTCAGCCGCTGCCATGGCATTTGATGGTTTAATTGTGCGCCCATTGACCTTGGTTGCCACGGCAATAGGCACCGTTATTTGGGTGGCTACGCTGCCATTTAGTGTATTAGGCGGTAATGCAGGTGAAGCGGCAGAAGTATTGGTTTTAACCCCAGCCAAAGCCACGTTTATACGCTGCTTAGGCTGTACCAGTAACGGCCGTAAAGTTGAGTACGACGACGAATAATCTGGCTACGACATAAAAAAGGCGTCTTATTAGACGCCTTTTTTTATGTCTGTCATTTGCAAACTAATAGCCCATTTCGGTGAGTATTTCGTCATACCCTTGCTGATAGTGCTCATATTTAAAGGTATAACCCGCCTCTAATATGCGCTTATTAGAAAGCCGCTTATTGCCACGACGATTTGCCTCGGGCACATCGTGATCGGGCTCTACATCACCGATGCGATCTTTTAGCCATTCAAGTATTTCAAACAAAGTAGTTGGGGATGAGTCTGTACCAATATACAACTCATCCAGTGCTTTGCCCGCCATGTCTTGTTCAATAATAAATTCTAAAATACCAATACAGTCATCACGATGGATACGATTGGTCCATAAATCCGGCTCAGGGTCGCAATGACTGCCACCTTTGGCTTGGTTGATTAAACGGGTACGGCCTGGGCCATAAATACCGCTGAAGCGCACCGTTGTATGAGGATAGTCACTGCCTTGTAACCTTTCTTCTGCTTCTAACATTTTACGCCCAGCAAACGCGGTCGGCTCAGCCACCGTGGTTTCATCAACCCATGATCCATCATGCTGAGGGTACACACTGGTACTGGATACAAAGATGACTCGCTTAGGCTGTGCGTGCTGCTGCTTAAGCAATGCAAGAATGTGCACTAAGCCATGAACGTAATACAGGTCGTAACCTTCTTCTGAAAACTCAGGGCTCGCAATGGAGTACACCACATAATCCAGATCGCTGGGGATTTGTCCGATGAGGGTCTCCATATCGGAGACGTCGGCACTTAACGTCGTGATTCCGTCACCAATGGGCTTTTCACTGCGGCGCATGCCCCACACAGTGTGACCTTTTGCAGCAAGCGATTTGGCCAAACCACCACCAATATCACCTGAACCTACGATTAGAATTCGCGACATATCTACTCCTTATGATAGAAAGCGACTATCATGCTTTATTTACGTCACTGCCCTCTTTAAGCTTAGACGATAAATGCAATGAGGCTTTGAGCGCACTATATCGGATTCATAAGGTAATCGAAATATGACGTTATCAGAATTAAAATACATTGTTGCCCTTGCTCAAGAACGTCATTTTGGTCGTGCCGCTGAGCGCTGCTTTGTGAGTCAGCCAACGTTAAGTGTGGCCATCAAAAAGCTTGAAGGGGAACTGGGCATTAGTTTGTTTGAGCGCTCTAAAAATGCGGTGTCGGTGACACCTCTTGGTGAGCAAGTAGTGCATCAGGCACAAGTGGTTTTAGAAAATGTCCGTGCCTTAAAAGACATTGCCACCGGCGGCAAAGACCAGTTAAAAGGGCCATTAAAAATTGGCGCCATTTTTACCATTGGCCCGTATTTGTTCCCCCATTTAATTCCTCAGGTGCAACAGCTAGCCCCTGAAATGCCCCTGTATATCGAAGAAAACTACACCCGTGTCTTGCGCAAAAAACTGCGCGAAGGTGAACTGGATGTGATTATTATCGCACTGCCTTTCACCGAACCCGATGTACTCACCAAACCCCTTTACGATGAGGCCTTTGAAGTGTTGCTGCCCAAGGGCCACGATTGGTTAAAACACAAAGCCATTAGCCCTGAATTACTGCCAGACAGTGATTTGTTATTACTTGGTGAAGGTCATTGTTTCCGTGATCAAGTATTGGATATGTGCCCAGCCCTTAACCGCAATCAAAACACCAAATTAAAATCCATTGCCGAGGGCAGCTCCCTTGAAACACTGCGCCACATGGTGGCCTCGGGCTTGGGCATTACCGTTCTGCCTAAAAGCGCCACAGGTGTTGGCCTGTATGCCAATGGCTGGTTAGAGACCCGACCGTTTGTGCGCCCTGCGCCTTCACGTACTGTGGCCATTGCATGGCGCGCGAGTTTTCCTCGACCAAAAGCGGTGGACTTAATCACCCAAGCGGCTAGCTTATGTCGACTGTTTTAGAGCAATCTCTTGCACATGCCCCGGTCACGGAATTAAAAAACGTGGGGGATAAACTGGCTGATAAACTGGCAAAACTGGGCATTCATTGTGTGCAAGATTTGTTGTTTCATTTGCCTTTGCGCTACCAAGATCGCACCCGCATCACACCTATTGGCAGTTTAAGCCCCAACCTAGATGTGGTGATTGAAGGGGAAATCATGCTGGCCGATGTGGTGTTTGGTAAACGCCGCTCTCTGGCCGTTCGTCTGCAAGATGGCACTGGCACCATCACGTTACGCTTTTATCATTTTAGTGGTGCCCAAAAAAACAATTTAAAAAAAGGCGCACGTATTCGTTGTTATGGCGAGGTACGTCGAGGCCGTGCTGGCCTTGAGCTTTACCACCCTGAATACCAGTTTGTAGAAGACTTACAGGCACTACCCACTGAAGAAACCCTGACCCCCATTTACCCAAGCACCGAAGGGTTAACTCAAGCGCGCTGGCGTCAACTGATGTCACAGGTCATGAGCTTGTTAAAAAAAGGGCGCGCCATTGATGACTTAATTCCTGATGCCATGCTTAACCCCTATCAGCTGCCGGATCTTCGCAGCGCGTTAATGTATTTACACCAGCCCCCCAAAGGGGCCAACTTGCAGGAATTAGAAAACAACCAACACCCAGCGCAAAAACGTTTAATCATGGAAGAACTGCTGGCACACAATTTATCCCTATTAAAAATGCGGGCCACCATACAGTTTGATCACGCGCCGATATTGCCCGAATCAACCCGATTTAAATTGCCTTTTTTATCCAGCTTGCCATTCAAACCCACTAACGCCCAACAACGGGTGGTGCAAGAAATACAGCAAGACTTAAGCAAAGGTTTTCCCATGTTGCGCTTAGTACAAGGGGATGTGGGTTCCGGTAAAACCTTAGTGGCCGCCATGGCAGCATTAAGCGCCCTTGAACAAGGTTACCAAGTGGCATTAATGGCTCCCACCGAGATCCTAGCCGAGCAACACCTTAAGAATTTTCAAAGCTGGTTTGAACCATTAGGGATTTCACTGGCTTGGTTGGCGGGCAAAGTAAAAGGCAAAGCCCGTGAAGCCACCATGGCCGCCATTAAAAGTGGCGATGCGCAATTGGTTATTGGTACCCATGCGTTATTCCAAGACGAGGTGGTTTTTAGCAAGTTAGGTTTGGCCATTATTGATGAACAACATCGCTTTGGAGTGCATCAACGTTTGGCTTTAAAACAAAAAGGCAATGGTTTTAGCCCCCATCAATTGATTATGACGGCAACGCCCATTCCGCGCACCCTAGCCATGACGGCCTATGCGGATTTAGATACCAGCATCATCGATGAACTGCCACCTGGGCGAACCCCTGTGAATACAGTGGCCATCGATCAACACCGCCGTGAACAAGTGGTTGAGCGCATTCGCGGCGCCTGTTTATCAGGCCGCCAAGCTTACTGGGTATGTACCTTAATTGAAGAAAGCGAAGCCCTTGAAGCCCAAGCCGCACAAGTCACCGCCCAAGCCTTACAAGAAGCTCTGCCAGAACTGAAAATCGGCTTGGTACATGGGCGCTTAAAACCCAAAGAAAAAGCCGACATCATGGCTGAGTTCAAACAAGGCGGCATTCATTTACTGGTGGCCACCACCGTTATTGAGGTGGGAGTTGATGTGCCCAACGCCAGTTTAATGATCATCGAAAATCCGGAACGTTTAGGACTTGCTCAATTGCACCAATTACGGGGCCGTGTGGGCCGTGGCACAGCCGAAAGCCATTGTGTGTTGATGTACAATATGCCATTAAGCCAAGCGGGTAAACAGCGTATTCAAGCCATGCGAGATACCACAGACGGCTTTAAAATTGCTGAAATTGATTTACAAATTCGAGGCCCCGGGGAAGTATTGGGTACTCGCCAAACTGGGCTAATGCAAATGCGTATTGCTGATTTACAGCGGGACGGTTATTTATTAGAGGACATCAAACAGTGGGCACAGTTATGCCAACAACACGCGCCTCAGATCATTGAGTTATTGATCAGCCGCTGGCTAGGTGAAAATATTCAGTATGGCCAAGTATAAGTTAGTACTTGGTCCCAAATTCCGCTTTTTTGTTCATGCCCTTGCGAATCATTGCCTATAGTTATCTGTAGAGTCTATGAATCACAGGCATTGTCATGACACTACCTAGCCGCGTTCAGAAAGTTTTAGATGAATGGCAAATCACTTATTCCGTCTCACAACCGAGTCCGTCTATGCCAAGCGAATCCAAACCTGCCAACCCTTTGACCCAATTAGCCATTCTGGAAGACAGCTCTGGACGCATTCAAGTGATTCATCCTGCCAACCGCATCTTAGATTTGAACAAGATGCTGTCTCAAACCACGCGTGAATTTTTCCCAGTAGATAAAGCCAAGGTAGAAAAAATACGCCAAAGTTTAAATCTAGAGGCCATCCCTGCTTTACCGCAAGTAACTGGGCTTGAGACATTTGTGGATGAAGCCCTATTAAAACTAGACAACATAGTGATGCAGCTGGATAAAGACCAAGAGCTGCATATCCCCAAAGATGACTTTCAAACCCTTGTCAGTAGCGCACGTGTGGGTGACTACTGTGTGGATATTCCCAGCGTACTGATTCCTGGAGAGCAATGGCAAAACGCTGATCGCGCCCACATTCATAATGCCATTACCAATTTCACCCAGAAGCGAATTAGTCAACGTATAGAAGAAACCCTCGACATGCCCCCTATGCCAGAAACGGCGCAAAAGATCATTGATTTACGCATGGATGCAGATGCAGAAACAGAGGAGTTAGCAAAGCTCGTTAGTAAAGACCCAGGTTTAACCGCGCAGGTAATCAGCTGGGCTAACAGCCCTTATTACGGTGTCAGTGGCTCAATTACCAATATCGAAGAAGCGGTCATTCGAGTATTGGGTTTTGATTTAGTTATTAATCTGGCCTTAGGGTTATCTCTAGGGCGTACGTTATCTGTGCCTAAAAATGGCCCTCAAGGTTACATCCCTTTCTGGCAGCAAAGTGTTTATACGGCGGCGTTGATGGCGGAATTATGCAGAGCTGTGCCTGTTGATAAACGCCCCACACAAGGGATCGCTTACTTATGTGGTTTGCTGCATAACTTTGGCTACTTGATTTTAGGCCATGTGTTTCCGCCTCATTTTAAAATGATCAATCGTCACATAGATGCCAATCCAAGTATTAATCGCTATTTTATTGAACAGCATTTAATGGGGATTACCCGTGAACAAATCAGTAGTAGTTTATTAAAACAATGGAATTTACCAGACGAGGTATGTCTTGCCATTCGCTACCAAAATGAGCCGGAATATAACGGTGATAATAGCGTGCTGAGCGCCATGCTGTTTGTCAGTGCCCGCTTATTGCGTCAGCAACAAGTGAACGATGCGCCTCTTGAGCCCATCCCTGATGAGCTCATTACACGATTGGGCCTGGATATGACTAAGGCTGAAGCAGCGCTGGAGAAGGTGATGGAGGCCAAGGACGATCTTCAGGAGATGGCGCGTCAGCTGCAACAGTCTCCTCAATAGGTACCGCCAATAATTGCGCACGCACATTAGCAAAATGTTCGCTGATTGCTTGCGCAGTTGCATCGACCCAAGGTATTAACCCTTTTGCCACATCGGCAAAACCTTGTAATTGCTCATTGCCTGTTTGACGAAAGCTATAAAAATAATACGCACCCAGCTCGCTGTTTAACTGTAAGCGCACCTTTGGAGCCTGTGCTTGCCAGCGTTTTTCAACGGCGGTTTCAAATTGTATAACCGGAATTTGAGCCAAACCTAAACCGTGACAGGTTTTCCACATCTCTTTACGCAAAACAAAATTTAATTGCTCAGACATATACTGAATGTCACTCACTAATTGAGCACGCTCTGGATTAGGTGTTTGGGTTTGCAGTTTAAAAAAGTATTCACGTAACGATTCTCTGTCTTTTAATTTAAGTGCGCCTTTTTCTAATTGATCCCGTTGCGCCCATACTGGTGAGCGCCACTGTGCACTGCGATCAGCAGCCTGCGAGGCTAACGCTTGTTCTAATTGATAACCGACCAACTGATCATCTAAAAAATCCACTCGCGCAGTCACACCAGCTTGAACATCGGGCTCTAAACCCATGATGCAAGCAGGACGTAACGTTTTCCAAAACGGCGATACTTGAGCCGCCAAGGCTTCAATATTGGCACTGGGTGACGCCGCCCATAACCAACTAGGCGCGAGTAATAATACAAACAACATCCAACGCATTTACGCTTTACCTTTTGCTAAAACAACATCTTCATCCACCAGCGCCACGTCTGGATCATTAAACACAACTTCATCAAGTTGTTGTTCAGATTTGGCCACCACACAGGTCACTGTGGCATCACCTGTAACATTGACGGCCGTGCGCATCATATCTAACAAGCGATCCACCCCAATGATCAACGCGATGCCTTCAACCGGCAAGCCCACTTGGGTCAACACCATAGACAACATCACCAAACCCACACCCGGCACACCCGCGGTACCAATTGACGCTAACGTGGCTGTTGCAATCACAGTTAAAAAATCCATCGCATCTAACTGAATGCCATAGGCTTGTGCAATAAATACCGTCGCCACACCCTGCATAATCGCAGTGCCATCCATGTTCAGCGTGGCCCCTAACGGCAAGCTAAAAGAAGCCACACGATTATCAACACCTAAACGTTTTTCTACGGTGCGCATGGTCACAGGCAAGGTGGCATTACTGGATGCGGTACTGAACGCAAACAGCTGAACATTGCGCATTTTATTTAAAAACATAATGGGATTTAAACGAGCAAGCACCGTTAAAATTGCAGGATAAACAAGCAATGCTTGAATCAACAACACCAAGACCACTGTGCCAAAGTAAACCGATAACTCTGCAATGGCACTTAAACCTTGGCGCGCAAATAAAGTAAATAAAAGAGCAAACACACCATAAGGGGCCAGTTTCATTAACATGGTGACCAGATTCAGCACCACGGTATTCCAATCTTCAAAATTCATGCGGATACGCTGACCCGCTTCACCACTGTGATTCATTGCCATGCCTAATAACAACGCGAACACAATGATTTGTAACATTTTACCCTCAGCCATGGCGGCAATCGGGTTGCTAGGGAAAATATCAATCATCACCTGAGCAAACGAGCTGCCCTGATTAATATTCACCGATGCGTTACTGGTTAAATTCGCCCCTACACCTGGCTCAAACAACCAAGCACAGCCCATGGCCAGAGAGATCGCCACAGCGGTCGTAAACAAATACAAGGCTAAGGTTTTTCCGCCTAGCCGGCCCAATTGCTTACCTGAACCTAAACTAGCCGCACCACAAACCAGTGACACCAAAACCAATGGCACCACTAATAATTTTAATGTGGCCACAAACACCTTGCCCACAATAAAAAATAATCCCCCCACGAGCCAATCATTGAGAACAACATCCACCCAAGGATTCATTCCCATAATCCATTGCGCACAGGCACCCAGAATAATCGCCAGTACCATTGCAATGAGTATTTGCTGAGTCAGCCCGTGAGGATGTTTCATGATTATTTCTTTTTATTAGGTTTTAAGTATTTAGTTAAACCTTGAAACCACATCACTTCAGCAAAGTTACCGCTGATCACTAAGTCTTTATTTTGGATACCGGCCATAAATGCGTTTTTGTCTTTAGCCGTTAAGATGGCCATACCTGTGGCTGCATCTTTAAAACTTAGAGTGAAGGTTGGCTCTTTGGTTAAACCCGCAGAAGATTTCACCTTACCATCTTTCACAGTGAAGTTGCGACCGCTGCCGCTTTCGGTTTGAATTTGGAAAACCAAATCTTTACCGGCAATGTATTCAGCACAAGCTGGGTTATTTTTTGCTGCTTTTTTTAGTAATTGGGAGAACACCCACAGTAAAAACTTAAACTTCAACATGGTTAGCCACTTTTAATAATTAGTAATAAGAATGTAACAACGCGTAACGCGTCGCGGCATCATATCATGGACAAGGGCTACATCAATCTTAGGAGAGGTTTTGCTCAGCCCTGTTTTGTTTTAAAACAGGGCCTGAACAAGGAGAGGTTTAGCCGTTTACTGCATCTTTTAAGGCTTTACCTGGTTTAAAGCCCACAGAGTTGCTGGCTTTAATGGTGATGGCTTCACCAGTTTGAGGGTTTTTACCTTGGCGTTCAGCACGATGCTTCTGCACAAAGCTACCAAAGCCCACAAGGCTAACTGGGTCATTTTTACGAAGTGACTCAGTGATTTGGTCTGTAATGATGGTGATGATCTCAGCGGCTTTGTCTTTGCTGATATCAGCTTGGTCTGCTACATACGCAGCTAATTCAGGTTTACGCATTTTACGATCCGATTTTTTATTGTTTTTATTACGCCAGCATAACTGGCAATTCCTTGTTCAAAGCCATCTTTTCAGCAACACAGTCCCCGGTCAAGGCATAACCCAGCAAATTACCGCCAGAATCTTTAAAAAGCGCCTTAATATGTGGACTTTGACCATCAAATTCCCATTCTCCTTCACTATCTTGCGCAGGTGGGCAGGTCACGATTGGTAAACTCGGGGTTTTAACCATCACTGGCATCACTGGATATTTCACGTCAGTTGGCTGCCCGGCTAAGGTCTTCGCTAATGCGCGTGCACCATTCATTAACGGCAACACATACAATAAATTCAAACCCTCTACCTCAGCACAATCACCAATGGCATAGACATGAGGTGCACTGGTTTGTAATTGCTGATTCACCACAATGGCTCGGTTAACCTCGATGGCAGCCGCTTGCGCTAACGCCACACGCGGTTTTAAACCCACCGCACTTAACATTACATCCGCTTCAAGTTGTGAGCCGTCTGATAAATGCGCCACATATTGCTCACCCACTTTGCTCACACTGGTAACGGCTTTTTCTAAATGTAAGCTGACACCAAGGGTTTCTAATGCTGGCTGCAATGCTTGACCAACTGGCGCTGGCACTAAGCGTGATAGTGGCTGAGCATCGGGTGCCACCAAATCCACTTCAAAACCAGCACTAGCAAGATCATGGGCATATTCACAGCCAACCAAACCTGCTCCCATGACCAATACACGTTTTTTGCCTTGAACAGCGCTGTGAAACTCTGCGTAGTCCATTAAGTCATTTACATGGTAAAGGTGTTCGCTGCCTTCGATGGGTAACTGAAACGGCTCGGCCCCTAAGGCCAGTACTAGGTCACTATAGGCAAGGGCTTCATTGCCAAGCATCACTACTTTTTCAGCTGGGTTAATGGCTGTAATGGTTTGATGGGTACGAATTTCTATTTTTAGCTGCTCAGCCATGGCGCCTGCATCGTTCATGGCAAGGCCATCGGCATCTTTGCCTTTACTAAAACCCGTACTGAGCATGGGCTTAGAATATTGGCGGCCATCATCTGCAGTAATCATGATCACTTGACGCTCGGCATCGGCCTTGCGGAATTCTTTTACCAAGTTATAACCGGCTAAACCGGTTCCAATTACCACTAGCGGTGCAGTCATGATGAGCCTTTGTTGCTGAGATGTTGATTGTGAGGCTACCCCAACAGGGATAAGCGGATAGATAAAACAAAGCACCTTTAAATAGGTGCTTTGTAGTGGCTTAGATTTCAATCATCTCGAAATCATCTTTACCAACGCCACAGTCTGGGCATAACCAGTCTTCGGGTACATCACCCCAGCGAGTTCCTGGCTCTAAGCCTTCTTCTGGGCAACCTGTTTCTTCATCGTAGATCCAACCACATACGATGCATTGCCATTTTTTGTAATCTTGAGCCATCACTTCTCTCCCAAATTTTCAGCTGCGAACCTTACCCAAAACTTTTGTCCTACACAATTAATCTCTGCGGTTTATGGCCGATTATGACAAGTAAAATGCTTGGGTAATCCTCTTTGTTCCCTTGATTTAAGTATCGGATTAAGCCATTGTGCGCCGACCTAATAGTAAGACTGCTCTATGTTGATGTTATCCCCAGCTTTTAAAATGCAATCTTGGCAACGGCTTTCCCCCATGCCCCGCAGCATTGTGGATAACCCTTGGCGTAATTGGCTATTGGATACGGGCTCTCTTACTCAGAACGTAAAAAATCTGGCCCCTGGCCGCTTTAGCTTAAAACTACTGACACGAGGTTTCGCCACCCCATCTCTTAGTGAGTGCAAAGCGCTCAAAATGGGATCGCGCCATGAAGCCTATATTCGTGAAGTGGCGCTCTGCGTGGATTCACATGCACAAATTTACGCTCGCAGTATTATTCCCAGAAGCACTCTTACTGCCAGTGAGCGACAATTACTGAAACTGAACAACAAGCCATTAGGTGAATTTTTATTCGCTCACAAAAACATGCGTCGCGGGCCAATTGAAATTAAACAAGGCCAACTTAATGGCCAAACGGTTTGGGCAAGACGTTCTATTTTTTACGTGAATGACAAACCATTACTGGTCAGCGAATACTTCCTACCCAGCCTGCTACAGGTTGAAAGTAAATAAGGTTAGAATGCTGGCACATTTTAATTTGGCAACAACATGAATTGGCTCACCGACCGTTTTCCTAAGTTACCTTTTTATATTCAACTAATGCGTTTAGATAAACCCATTGGTATCTATTTATTACTTTGGCCTACCCTGTGCGCATTATGGATTGCAGCAGACGGTCACCCCAGTGTGAGCAACGTGTTTATTTTTGTGGCCGGTGTCGTATTAATGCGCAGCGCAGGCTGTGTCATTAATGATTACGCCGACCGTCATGTGGACGGCCATGTCAAACGCACACAACAACGACCTTTGGCACAAAAAATCATCAGCGAAAAACAAGCACTTGTTCTCTTTGTAGCGCTTTGCCTTTGCGCGTTTATCTTGGTGTTATTCACCAATAGCTTTACCGTTTACTTGTCCTTTGGTGGTTTAGCGTTAGCGTTTATGTACCCCTTTATGAAACGTTATACCCATCTGCCACAAGTGGTATTAGGAGCGGCATTTGCTTGGGCGGTTCCAATGGCGTTTGCAGCCGAACAAAACGCATTACCCGATGTGGTGTGGTTACTGTATGTGGCCACCGTCACATGGACCGTGGTCTATGACACACAATATGCCATGGTTGATCGCGATGACGACATTAAAATAGGTGTGAAAAGCACCGCTATTTTATTTGGTGATGGGGATAATTTTATCATTGGCATTTTACAAGTGATCACCCTGATCAGCTGGCTAATGATTGCCAGTGATATTGCAGCCACTTGGCCTTTATACCTTGCGATTACCATTAGCGCAGGACTATTTGGTTATCATCAAATACTCACTAAATCCCGTGATCGCGATCAGTGTTTTAAAGCATTTTTGCACAACCATTGGGTTGGCGCGGTGCTGTTTAGTGGGTTATTCGTTCATTACCTAATGGCTTAACGTGCTTAATTGATATGTGTATAAGGCCGTGTCACATATCTGTCATACTTACGTTGTGTAATATGCCTGTCATTAAATAAAAATTAGAGCAGCCTCTATGAAGCAACAGGGAAAAAAAATCTTAATCGTGGATGACGAAGCGTCAATCCGCGAAATGATTGCGGTGGCCTTAGAGATGGCCGGCTATGAATGCTTAGAAGCCAGCAACACCCAAGACGCATACAGCATGATTGTAGATGAAAGCCCAGAAATGGTGCTACTGGATTGGATGTTACCCGGCACCAGCGGTTTAGAGTTTGCACGTCGCCTTAAGCGCGATGATCGCACAGCAGAAACCCCTATCATTATGCTGACCGCTAAAGGTGAAGAAGATAATAAAATTCTTGGCTTAGAAGCTGGGGCAGATGATTACATCACCAAACCGTTTTCACCACGTGAATTAGTTGCGCGTCTTAAAGCGGTTTTACGTCGCAGCACTCCCCAAGGAATGGAAGACCCTATCTCTGTTGAAGGGTTAATTCTTGATCCGGTTTGTCATCGTGTCAGTGCTAATGATGCGCCACTGGATATTGGCCCCACTGAATATCGGTTGTTACAATTTTTCATGACCCATCAAGAGCGCGCCTACAGCCGCACACAATTGCTGGACCAAGTATGGGGTGGTAATGTGTACGTTGAAGAGCGCACGGTTGATGTGCATATTCGTCGCTTACGCAAAGCACTGGGCAGTGATTTTGAACATTTAATTCAAACAGTGCGTGGCACCGGTTATCGGTTTTCGACGAAAGCGTCATAACCTAAAATTTCGTTTTTTTGTTTGGTATGTAGTTTATATGAAGCATGATTGGCGCTCCGCCATTCGCCGGTTGATTTTTAGTCTGGCCCTCGCGTTTGTAGTTGGCTGGAGTTTGGATATTCTGGCCTATACCCTAGTGCTCACCCTTGGGGTGTATCTTGCGTGGCATTTACGCCAATTACACAAATTACAACAGTGGCTCACCAGTCGAGATACCGATGAGCCACCCACCAGTCATGGTTTATGGGGCAGCATTTTTGATGATGTTTATCGCCTTCAACGCCGCCAAGAAAAGTCCCGCAATAAACTAAAAGCCATGCTTAAGCGCGTGCAAGACAGCACCGGCGCATTAAAAGATGGTGTCTTAATGGTGGATAGCCATGGCAATTTAGAATGGTGGAACCATGCCGCCAGTACTCTGTTAGGTTTACAAAATAACAAAGACATCGGCCAGCCCATTACTAACCTTGTGCGTAATCCTGATTTCAAAGCGTATTTTGATAAAACCCACTACGAAGCACCACTTGAAATATCCAGCCCAATTAACAACGATGCCACATTGGAATTTCATATCACTTTGTTTGGTCGTAAGGATCGCTTAATTGTTTGCCGTGATATCTCCCACTTGCATCAACTTGAAGCCATGCGCCAAGACTTTGTAGCCAACGCCAGTCATGAATTACGCACACCGCTTACGGTGATCTCTGGATATTTAGAAACGTTTATTGAATACAAAGAAACCCTTCCTGCTCGTTGGGGACGTGCCCTACAACAAATGCATGAGCAAAGTCAGCGCATGCAAAATCTCATTAATGATTTATTAGTATTAAGCCGTTTAGAAACCAATCATGGTCAAGAACATGCCAAGGTACAGGTTCCAGCAATGCTCACAGCATTGGTGGCAGATGCAAGGTCATTAAGTGCTGACAAAAAGCATGTAATTACGCTGGAATGTGAGGACTTAGATCTACTGGGAATCGAGACCGAACTGGCCAGTGCTTTTGGCAACCTCATCTTTAACGCGGTGAAGTACACGCCCCAAGCTGGGGAGATTAACATCCGTTGGTGGCAGGACACATCGGGGCTGCACCTTGAAGTAAAAGATAATGGGCTAGGTATTGATCCTAAACACATCCCACGTTTAACCGAGCGCTTTTACCGCGCTGACCCAAGTCGCCACAGTGACACAGGGGGAACAGGATTGGGACTGGCGATTGTTAAACACACATTATTACGACATGACGGCCACTTGCATATTAGTAGCCAGCTTGGAAAAGGCAGTTGTTTTACCTGTCACTTTCCTGTGTCTCGAAAAGTACTTAGAGCAAAAGTCAGTAACGGCTAATACCGTAACGAAGTGGCTAAGATGACTAACGCACCTTGGCCACAAATTTAGATAACGCCGCTAATTTCTCTGGGTCTTCGTCTTCATAACGCACTAAAAGGTTAAACAACTCCCCATCAATTCTTTTATCCGGTGAGCTCACCGAACAAACAAAGCAATTCACCCGTGCCACTATGTCTTCTTCTTTGCTGACAATATCCACCACCACTTGGTCAAATAAACTTGGCACCCCTTGATCGCGCTTTACCACCAACATCATTTCATTCAGGTTAATGTCTTTAACAATACAACGCAGCTCTTGACCCTGTGATGTGCGCACGTGGGCCAGCGCCACCGATTTATTGGTCGGTTTTTTAGTTCGAGGTTTATCAACTAATTGTGCAGACGGGGCTGCCCCTGTTAGCAAACTGGCACCGTCTTGTACTTTAGCTGGCGCTTTAGGTTTAGCCCCAGCACCACCTGTTAACAAACTTGCATTATCAGCACTTGGGCTCTTAGGCGAAGCAGGAGGGGCTGGGCTGGCGCCGGTTAACAAACTGGCATTGTCACTTTGCTGTGCTTGCCTTGCGGTTTGTTTAGGGCTGAATTTATAAAACTTATAGATGAGTCGGGCTAACTTGGTGCCTAATTGCTCATTATTAAACGGCTTACCGATGTAGTCATTCACGCCCGCTTCAACGGCTTTAACGATATGGCTTTTTTCTGAGCGGCTGGTGATCATCATGAAAGGCACTTTTTCATAACGCTCTTCTGTGCGCATCCATTGCAGCAGCTCAAGGCCGCTCATGTTAGGCATCTCCCAATCACACAGCAATACATGATAAGTACCAGACTTCATCTTGCTTTGCGCTTGCAACCCATCAGCCGCATCATCCACTTGCGCGGTTGGATACTGAGCCTTTACAGCTTTACGTACCAGATCGCGAATGAATCGAGCATCATCAACGACCAAAATATTCAGTGCCTTCATGGCCACTCCAAATAAGACTCCTTAATTCAGAGTAGCACAGGATTTTTCGGCTATTTATTCAATCGAGGCCTAATAACACCAAGCTATCAATTCATTCAAAATTCACCCCTGTTGCCACTAACCGCAAATGGGTTTCACTGACGCCAATTTGCTTTAAATCGACCCCTCTAAACTGCAAATCTTGTTGCACAAGGGCCTGTAAAGAACGCAGCACATCATCTTCGCAGTGCAAACCTGCGTAAATCCCTGTTATTAACCCCTTGGGGATCTTGCTACTGAGGACCCCTTCTTTGTTTTGATCTAACACGGATAATGGCCTGATTAAGCGCCACTCTTGCTCATAAGCAAAATGCTCTGGTCTTCGAAATAGCGCAGGAAAAGGATCGTTACTAGAGGGTAACGCAGGCCTTGAATCGTCATACTCTACGTTTGCAAACAGTTGAGGTTTTTCGTTAAAACTTGTAGCGCTAAAATACTCATGTTGGTGGTCTACCTTGATTGCAATCCCATTGTGTTGACACATGCTTTGCCAAAGGCCTTGCTGATAAATATTTTTAAACACGCGCAAGCACGCCACTTTTTCATATTGATCCAATGAGGCTAAACCTAACTGTTTAGGCGTTTTAGGACGCTGTATTTGCTTTTCAATCTGCTCCCTTTTTTGTTTGGTCTGCTCTAAATAATAATCAAACGTCACCATAGCCTGAATATGCGGCTCTAGCGCGTCATACATGCCTTTAATCGCCTGTGAGAATTCACCATCACTTAACGGCTGATTCGCCCCTGGCAGGTGCACTCTTTTATTGATGATAAAAGGATCATCCAGTTGCGAAATCGTTTCAAAAGGCAGACGAAGTTGCTTTAAAAGTGGCAGTTGCGAAAGGGATATAAAAATAAACATAGTCGTTCAATTGTTTTCTTTTAGTGTAGCTGTGAATCACAAAAAGTGTTTGGTAAGCAAATGCCTAACCACCTTGTAAGAGATCTCCTACACGATACGTGAGAAATACGTATAACTTACTACCGGTTTTCGTTCATGTTATCTCAGAAGAGAGCTGCAGAGTGCGCCAATCCTAGGCTTGGGTGATAGTCTCAAAAATAGCAATATATCCTGTATGGAAATTAACCAGACAGGATTTTATTTTTTGCTAAATTAGACCCCGTTCAGGACGAACCAATAAGGATGCCAGTTACGGAGCAACTGGTTAACACGGAAGTGTGACGAAGGATTGATAGACCGCTATTGGACGGTGGACCTAGGGTGCTTTGGCAGGAAATAACTAGGATTGATATTTCCTGTCACTTTAGCTTCCACCGCTTTTTTTAGGATAAAAAAAGCGCTAGATCGAACGGAGTCATTGGACGGTACTCACCCAATTAGGGTGCTATGACAAACCATATCTAGGATGGATATTCATTGTCAGTTTAACCGCCACCGCTTTTAGGGATAAAAAGCGCTAGATCGAACGGAATCATTGGACGGTACTCACCCAATTAGGGTGCTATGACAAACCATATCTAGGATGGATATTCATTGTCAGTTCAACCGCCATCGCTTTTAGGAATAAAAAGCGCTAGATCGAACGGAATCATTGGACGGTACTCACCCAATTAGGGTGCTATGACAAACCATATCTAGGATGGATATTCATTGTCAGTTTAACCGCCACCGCTTTTAGGGATTAAAAGCGCTAGATCGAACGGAATCTTAAGGCCAATAACCAAATATCTAGGATGGATTTTGATTGTTATTTGCGCCAAAACTTTTCAGGATGAAAGGTTAACGTCTTACGGATAGACACACTGAATTCAAAACTTGTTTCTAGGATGAAATAAGTAAAGGATGTTTCATTGGATGATTCACACCATCAGGAAGATGGGCCATTGGACGGCAACTTCACGGAAGACATTCAGCAACGCATGATGCGCTTATAACCACGGAGTGGTTAACTGCTGAATCCCCCCCTCTTTTTGCTTATTTCAAGCACATTACCATAACGTATTTAACCACATGGCCAAGCGCCAAGAAGCTCGACTAAGTTGTGTCTGTGTAATGTTGTCAGCCATGACCAAATAGTCATCGGTTAATGGTTTATTTTCATGGGCCAGATAAACAGAATTTACCGCAATCCCATGGCTTTCTTCTGCCCATGCAACCGGATTACTCACATCAACTGAAATAGCGTTGGCGTTTATTTTATTAGCACCACTTAGCACATCCCGATCAAAACGCTTAACAACTTGGTTATCCCAAAATTTATGAAGAGTGACACTTTTACCTTCATATTTAATTTCGTACCAATTGCCGCCTCTGTCTTCAAATAAACCAGCATGTAATGGCTGATGCACATCCGCAATTAAGTGTATCAGCATGCGCAGTGCGAGAGTTTGTTCTTTTTCGCTACCGTTTTTAGCAATCCGGCTAAAGTCTTTAATGGCTTCAACCACACACTTATTATTTTTACAGTCACGAGCTTTGTCATATTTGGTGGCCATTTTTGGCATGTTCACATAATGAAGTGGCTTTAAATAATTAAAAGACTCATTACTTTTAATTTGATCCGCCCAAACACTGGCTTCAATAAATTTATGCTCACCTACACCTAATAACCGTTCAACAGACTGCTTAGCAAAAGGGGTTAAATTTTGCCAAGCGGCCGCGGCCACCATCTTGTGGCCAAGATCGCTAAAAGCCCACAGGCTTTGGCTAAACATTAGAAATACAACGAACAGTAATTTTTTCATGGATTCTTTTTATTATTTTTAAGATGGTCCAGTATAAAGACACTCGTGATGGCTTAAAAGCCACTCTAACTTTTTTTATGAAAACGCTCGGCCAATACACCCAAAATAACAAATGCTACCAATACCACAGGCGCAAACAGCGTGGCCGGAATTTGACGCATTAATTGATGCAATTGCCCTGACCCCCATACGGTTAAGGCCCCATACCCCAAAGTGCATAACACCACAAACGCGCTAATACGAACCAAGAAAGGGTAAGGTTTAACAAACACACGCACTGTCTTATTAATGGCGTCACCATAAATCACTAAAAGAGTGGCAACAAACGCCACTGACAACTGCATGCTATAAGGTTTTAGCCAACTATTTGCTTGCAATAAAAGATCTGTTATCCAATCCATACGCTTCTCCTGAACATTCCGTCATAAGCTTAGGTTAAAAGTCAGAGTCAGACCTTGAACCATGTTTATATTTGTAAAACATTTTTTTGGCATTAATTTTACGAAATTCAAAGTACCCCATAACACATTGTTTTAATTGATTTTTTATAATACCGAATTCAGATACATTCTGTAATGGATGCCATTGAGCTATATGCTTAGCGCTGGCTATACCTCAATAATATAGCGCCCCACTAGTGAGAAACTGGGTTTGTGTCACACTTGTTTCTACTGAAGAAAATGGAAACGGACTGTTTCATGAAGCCAAATTATCGCTTGGGGGATTTACTGATCAAACGGGGTTCAATTACCCAAGATCAGTTAGATGAGGCCCTTATTTATCAGCAACAACATCAGCTCACCCTGGGTAAAGCCTTGGTTGCTTTAGGCTACATAAATAAATCCAAAGTACGCCGCACCTTGATCAAACAGCACTGGTTACGCAAAGTTGCGGCCATCACAGCTTTGGTCATGGCACCATTATCTTTTTGCCATGGCAACAATGATGAGTTAGAGCTGTTGCCCGAGTATGAATATACACAGGTGGCTCAAACCCCTTGTCCATTTGATAGCACCGAGAACCAGTATGGATTTCACAACAATGAAGTTGATCTAAGCTTAGTTGAAGCGGCTTCAGCAGCTTTATGGTACGTCTCACAGGGTGGCATTGAGAACGGCGAGTTAGCGGATGTCCCCGTGCAATTGAACTTAAGCAGCAAAGGTATTGATAGCGGTGTTTCTTTGAGCCTGAGCGTGAAATTCTAAATTTCGCTGCGGGCTTTTATTTTATTCCCACGTTTTTGATACGCAAAAAAAAGCCCGCTTATTACTAAGCGGGCTTTAAAAATTCGTGGTGCCGACACCAAGAGTCGAACTCGGGACCTACTGATTACAAGTCAGTTGCTCTACCAACTGAGCTATGTCGGCACGAATTGGAGCGCATTTTATGGAGAAGTCGCTTCGGGGTCAAGCCTTTTCTCACACTGTTTTATAACTTTTTTTCAAATACTTTCAAAGACTTAGGATTTTAAGGGGTTTACGGGCAATCATGCTTAAAACCACCGCTAAAATCCTATGCATTAACGCTTATTTTTCGACTACGCGTTCCATTTCATCAATGCTGATGTGGCGCACGTCTTTGCCTTTCACTAGGTAAATCACGTTCTCTGCAATGTTACGAGCGTGGTCACCAATACGCTCAAGCGCACGTAAAGACCAGATCACATTCATCACACGTTTGATTGAGCGTGGGTCTTCCATCATGAAGGTCACCATTTCACGCATGGCGCTTTCATATTCACGGTCAACGTCTTTGTCTTCCTGGGCAACGGCTAAGGCGGTATCCACATCTAAGCGCGCAAAAGCGGTCAATGCGTTCTGAGTCATGCGACGTACACGATCACCGATGTGGCGAATCTCAACATAACCACGTGGGGATTCACCCTCTTCACATAGTTTCATGGCAAGGCGGGCGATTTTAGCGCTCTCGTCACCGATGCGCTCTAAGTCGTTCACCGCTTTGCTGGCTGCAATCACTAAACGTAGGTCGCTGGCTGCTGGCTGACGACGCGCGATGATACGAGTGCACTCTTCATCAATGTCGATTTCCATTTGGTTTATGCGTTTATCGGTAGCACGTACATTAACCGCAAGATCACTATCGGCTTCGATTAACGATTTAATCGCATCACCAACTTGTTGCTCAACCAAGCCACCCATTTCTAGTACGTGGCTTTTTACCCTTTCTAACTCGTCATTAAACTGCTGACTAATGTGGTCAGTATGGGCATCGTTTGTTAAATCCATCTCTTTCCCCTTTTGCTATTGCTAGCTAAATTTTTCTTTCACTTAGAGCAAGTAATCACTCTTAACTATTTTGAGTGTTTGCGGCGACGGGCTGACAAGACATATTAAATTTGAATTTAAGGCGTGTATTAAACATACATAACACGAACTCAAATTGGATATAACGCCGTCAGCACAAGTAAGCTAGCTCAAAATTAGCCGTAACGACCAGTGATGTAGTCTTCTGTCTGTTTCTTTTGTGGGTTCGTAAACAACTGATCCGTATCACCAAATTCGATCATGTCACCCATGTACATAAACGCGGTGTAATCACTCACACGAGCCGCCTGTTGCATGTTGTGGGTTACGATGGCAATGGTGAAATCGTTTTTCAGTTCGTGAATCAGCTCTTCAATTTTTAATGTTGATATTGGGTCAAGTGCTGACGCAGGTTCATCTAATAATAGCACTTCTGGTTTTACTGCAATGGTGCGCGCAATAACCAAACGCTGCTGCTGACCACCTGACATGCCTAGGGCGCTTTCGTGTAGGCGATCTTTTACTTCATTCCAAAGCGCGGCACTTTTTAATGCCCACTCTACGGTTTCATCAATTTGACGTTTTTTCTTAATGCCTTGAATACGCAAACCATAGGCTACGTTTTCGTAAATGCTTTTTGGAAATGGGTTTGGTTTTTGGAATACCATGCCCACGCGACGACGCAGCTCAGCCACATCGACCCCTTTTTGATAAATGTTTTGATCATCTAATAATATTTCACCTGAAATATTACAACCATCAACCAAATCGTTCATACGGTTAAAGCAGCGTAACAGTGTTGATTTACCACAACCCGACGGGCCGATAAACGCAGTCACGCGTTTTTTCGGGATAATCATATCAATGCCGTGTAGTGCTTCTTTGTCGCCATAACTTAAACGTAAGTCATTTACTTTTAGCGCTGGGATTTCTTTCGATAAATCTAAGTGCTTAGATTCACGACCCATGGCTGACATGTCGATGCTATGGCCTTTTTTTTCAGTTGCTTCAGTCATAATTTGATTCACTATCTTTAAAATTCGTTTATATATGTCGGTGGAGAGCAAAGATCTTTTGTGTCTTTCGTCTCCCATCTAACGTCTAATCTATTACATCTCTAGCGCTTTATATTTTTCACGTAAGTGGTTACGAATATAAATGGCGGATAAATTCAGTAACGCAATCACTAGTACTAATAACAACGCCGTGGCATAAACCAAAGGACGTGCCGCTTCGACGTTAGGACTTTGGAAACCCACATCGTAAATATGAAAACCTAGGTGCATGAATTTTTGATCTAGGTGTAAAAACGGATAGTTACCATTAAGTGGCAGTGTTGGTGCCAGCTTAACCACACCAACTAACATTAACGGTGCTACTTCACCGGCGGCACGGGCCACGGCTAAAATCACACCTGTCATCATGGCGGGGCTGGCCATTGGTAAAATCACACGAGTTAAGGTTTCCCATTTGGTGGCACCTAAAGCAAGAGAGCCTTCACGAATCATTCGAGGGATACGCGCCAGACCTTCTTCGGTTGCCACTATAACAACTGGCAAGGTTAATAACGCCAAGGTGATGGACGCCCACAATAAACCTGAGGTACCAAAGGTTGGTGACGGTAATGCTTCTGGGAAGAACAATTCATCGATGGTGCCACCCAAAAAGTAAACAAAAAAGCCTAAACCAAATACACCATAAACAATTGATGGCACACCGGCTAAGTTATTTACTGCAATTCGAATCACTTTTGTGATGGCGCCTTGCTTGGCGTATTCACGTAAATATACAGCGGCAATAACACCCAATGGTGTCACCATAATGGCCATTAGAATTACCATTAACACAGTACCAAATATGGCAGGGAATACGCCGCCTTCTGTGTTGGCTTCACGGGGATCGTCCCCTAAAAATTCACCAAGCTTAGAAAAGTAGTGACCAATCTTAGCAAACAAGCCCATGTTGTTTGGCTCAAACGCACGCACCACTTCTGACATTTTAATGTGGACACTTTGGCCACCCATTTCGATGGCGGTGAAGTGGTCACGCTCAAGCGCTTCATACAACTCACCAAGCTCACCTTGATAGCCTTCATATTCGGCATTTAATTCTGCACGGGCGGCTTCTAATTCGGCTTTTTGTTCGTCGCCGTAATTTTTATTCAACTCATAAGAGCGCTGTTTTAAACGAAGACGTTCAATCTGATAGTTAATGGCACCAATGTCATGTTTTTGAATGTCCATGATTTGCTCATGAATAGTCAAAGCTCGTTCAATCAAGGTTTGAAAATGCTGCCATGCTTGATCATGGTCCTGCTGGCCATCAGCAACTAAGGTTTCACCTTCGTATACTTTATCTAAGAAGCCATAAAAATTACCCCACTCACGACGCTCTATGGCCATGGCTTTTTCAGGGTAGTTAATGTCTGTTAAGTGATGTTCTAACACCCAGCGGAAATCACCACCGTAAACATCACGGTTACCCACTTTCATTAAAATACGCTTGGCTTCAGCGGCACCGTCTTCGGTGTTTAAGCCAATGGCTTTAAGTTGCGATTGCGGCACCATTTCAGTGTCGCTGATTTGCCCCATAATAATGGCAGGTTCATTACCTGGCAGTGTGTAAGTGGCTTCCATAATTTTGCCGGGCCAAAAATGCACTAAGCCTTTAGCCGCAATAAAACCAATCAACCCCAGTACCATGATGATACTGATGGCCACTGCGCCAGCGTTTAACCAAATAAACGGTGACCCAGATTTAATCCATTCTTTAACTGAAACTCTCATGAATCGATCTCCTACAACTGACCGTATTTAGTGCGTAAACGCTGACGTATGGTTTCAGCTGCGGTGTTAAATACAAAGGTAAATAAGAACAGTACAAAACCCGTTAGGAACAGGATTCGATAATGGCTACTGGCCACTTCGGATTCTGGAATTTCCACTGCAATGTTTGCAGCCAGGGTACGCATGCCTTCAAAAATATTCATATCGGTAATCGGTGTATTACCCGTGGCCATTAATACGATCATGGTTTCACCAACGGCTCGACCTAAACCGATCATCAACGCCGAGAAAATACCAGGGCTTGCCGTTGGTAAAACCACTTTAACCATGGTTTGCCAAGGTGTCGCACCTAACGCAAGAGAGCCGTAACTTAATGATTTAGGCACACTAAAGATGGCATCTTCTGCAATAGAGAAAATAGTTGGAATAACCGCAAAACCCATCGCCAAACCAACAATCAACGCATTACGCTGACTAAAGCTCACACCTAAATCGTTGTTTAACCAAGTGGTCATCGAGCCGCCAAAGAATAAACTTTCAAGGGCTGGGCTAAATTGAATGGCCACATAGACCGCAAGAATAATCACAGGGATTAATAAAATTGAGTCCCAACCATCAGGTACTGCATGACGAATTTTTGCGGGTAGATTCACCCAGGTAAAACCAAAGACCAACATCGCAATGGGCACAACAATCATCATGATAAAAATGCCCAGTAAATTATTTTCAATAAAGGGTGCTAGTGCTAAACCCGCTAAGAAACCTAAGATTACTGTTGGTAAGGCTTCCATTAATTCGATGATGGGTTTCACTTTACGGCGCAATGCCGGTGCCATGAAATAAGCGGTGTAAATTGCACCGGCAATGGCTAACGGTGCTGCCAGCAACATGGCATAAAACGCGCCTTTTAGTGTGCCAAATGCAAGTGGTACTAATGAATATTTAGGTTCAAAGTCAGATGACGATGAAGAGCTCTGCCAAGTGTATGCTGGTTTTTCATAACCTTCGTACCACACTTCATCCCACATAGATGTCCAAGAAATTTCTGGGTGCTCGTTATCCACTTTAAAGTGAGTAATCTTGCCGTCTTCGGTTTCAATTAATAAATCTTTTGCGCGAGGGCTGATGGTTAAATTTACAATTTCACTATCAACTAATTTTTCATTATATAAAGTGCGATGAGCAGTACTGTGAAAGATAGCAACCTGACCTTCAACACCGGCCACAAAAAAACCTTTACGGCGTTGCTCTGTTGAAATGGCTTTTACTTCTCCGTGCTGCATTTCAAATTCGCGTACTTGTTGTAAACGCCATTTTTCATCTTTACGCGCCATAAACCATTGGCTGATTTGGCCAGTACTTGTACCAATTAATAATGAATTTTCACCCAGTAACATTTCTAAACTGGTAATAATGCCCACATCATCTAATGCTACGGTTTGCTCTAACGTGCCACGATCTAGATTAATTACATGCAATAAACGCTGATCGGCCAGTACGAACATCCATTTCATACCTTGGTCAATTTCTACTTGATTAATTAATCCAGAAATTTTTGGCAAGCTAATACTTTCAGATTCCAAAACAACTTCGTCACTTAAAAAATCCACTTCTTTATTAAAGCGAGTCACATGCAATAAACCGTCTGTATCTATTGCCGCAAGCACTAAGGCATCTTCACCATCACGTAAGGTGATGTTGTTTACTTTGGTTGGCTGATCAAAAATTTGTAATGGCGTCTCGCCGTATGGGAAGTCCACTTTTGGGGTAATTAAGCGAACATCATTTGGGTAAGTAATTCGATAATTATGCTTGGCGATAAACACGTCGCCGTCTTGATTTACAAAGGCCATCTCACGAGAAGCTTGAGTGTTGATATCGTATGCGCTGATATCACCCTTTAATGGCAAACGGTATTGTTTAATGACACTGCCGTCGTTTACGGCAAAAAATGTAAAGTCACCATTATTTTGAATGCGCAATGCCACTTCGGCTTGCTCTTCCATGGCTAACAATAAAGTAGGTGATGAAGCGGTCGACTGTTCACCTGGGATGTCATACTGCCCCAGTTTTTCTACATCAGCAGGCACAAACATGGGTGCCACTTCATAAAGTAGATAAAAGAAAATTAATAGCACAGCACCAATGATGCTTAAGCCACCAACGGCGATACCACTTTTTGCAAGCTGGTCTTTAATCGCACGACCTTTACGATGACGTCGTAAGGCAGGCGTATCGAAATTTATTTCTGGTGTCGAAGGCGTACTCATAATTCGCTTTATCACTTTGTTAGCTAAAACGGCTGGCCATTGTAACGGCATTGCCTGAGGTTATATACATAACGGGAAATCAAATACGCTAACGGGGGACAAGTCCCCCGAGCGTTTTACTACATGATCAATAGCTTTGTGTATTACAAACCTAATCCTTGTAACGTTTTCTTAACTACTTTTGCAGGTAGTGGGATGTAACCGTCTTTTGCCACAATGCCTTGACCTTGTTGAGACAAAATCATTCTTAGGAATTCACGCTCAATTGGCGCCAATTCTTTATTAGGCTTTTTGTTCACATAAACGTACAAGAAACGAGAAAGCGGGTAGCTGCCGTTTACTGCGTTTTCAGGGGTTGCAGAAACATAGTTACCGCCTTTTTTAGATAAAGGCACAGCACGTACGCTTGAAGTTTGGTAACCCATACCAGAGTAACCTACACCATTTAGAGAAGACGATACCGCCTGCACAACAGACGCAGAACCTGGTTGTTCTTTCACCGTGTTTTTAAAGTCACCTTTACAAAGGGCAGTCTTTTTGAAGTAACCGTAAGTACCGGATACAGAGTTACGACCGTAAAGCTCAACTTTTTTACCGCTCCAAGCGCCTGTTAAGCCAGCATCGCCCCAAGTATCAATAGACTTAGCCACACCACATTTACGAGTACGAGAGAAGATGGCATCTACTTCTTTCATATCTAGGCCTTTAAGTGGGTTATCTTTGTTTACAAATACCGCAAGGGCATCAATAGCAACAGGTACAGCAGTTGGCTTGTAACCAAATTTATTTTCGAAAGACTCAATCTCTTTGTCTTTCATTTTACGGCTCATTGGGCCTAGGTTTGAGGTACCTTCGGTTAGCGCTGGTGGCGCAGTTGAAGAGCCAGCCGCTTGAATTTGAATATTTACGTTAGGGTACTGACGCTTAAATTCTTCAGCCCATAACGTCATCATGTTCGCTAGGGTGTCAGAACCCACACTTGATACATTGCCTGATACGCCACTTGCTTTAGCGTAAGTTGGAATGTCTGCATCAACGGCGGCTATGGCTGGTAAGCTGATTGTGCTTGCCACTAAGCTAATGGATGCAAGTAGTTTTGTTAGTTTCATTGCTCTCTCCTTTTGGAGTAGTTCACTTTAAGTACGCCGCCTAATATATTTCACATATGTGACAGTAATATTACAGACTGTCATACAAGCGTTTACCACTCAACTTGGCGGGATATCTCCACTTGCGCCGCAACCCTGCATGAATACTGAGGTTTAGCCTCTTTTAAAGGCAACACTTGATTAAAAACATGGTTATAATGCCGAGCAATTTTTACTAATCAGCTGCTTTTATGACATCCATCCAGCTTTATATCGAAACGCTCATTACCCGCATTGGCTTGGCAACTCGCTATTTAGGGTTAATTCTTGTGATTAACACAGCACTGGTTGTGGCATTGCGTTATTTATTTAATTGGTCCCCCATCGCCCTACAAGAAACCATGACGTACCTGCATGCCAGCTTATTTATGCTGGGTGCTGCTTATACCCTGCAGCAGGACGGCCATGTGCGCGTGGATGTTTTTTATCAGCACATGAGTGAACGAAAACAACACATAGTAAACTTAATGGGTACCCTATTTTTACTGCTGCCAACGTGTGCCTTTATTTTTATTATTTGTTTGCCTTATGTCAGCAGCAGCTTTGCCATGGGCGAGCGCAGCATCGAAGGCAATGGCCTACCTTTTTTATACCTGCTTAAAAGCCTGTTATTAATACTGCCTGTTTTATTAAGCCTACAAGGTATTGCCAACCTTATTCGTCACGGTCTCGCCTTACAGCAACTGGCCAACACACAGGAGGGCAAATAAATGGAATTCATGCCTTTTATTATGTTCATCGCCGTATGCGCCGTATTAATGCTGGGTTACCCAGTGGCGTTTACCTTATCGGGCGTGGCTTTAATGTTTGCCTTACTAGGCACCGTCACTGGGCAGTTTGACGGTGCTTTTTTAGAAGCCCTGCCCAACCGCTTGTTTGGCATTATGAGCAACCAGCTACTCATTGCAGTACCTCTGTTTGTGTTCATGGGCATCATGCTAGAAAAGAGCAAGATCGCTGAGAACCTGCTTAAAACCATGGGCGGCTTGTTTGGGTCAATGCGCGGTGGTTTGGCCATCTCTGTTATTTTGGTGGGCATGCTGCTGGCCGCCAGCACCGGCATCATAGGTGCCACCGTTGTCACCATGGGGGTGATTACACTGCCCACCATGCTAAAAAACAATTACAGCCCAGCGTTAGCCACTGGCACCATTTGCGCCACGGGTACACTGGGGCAAATCATCCCACCTTCTATGGCCCTTATTTTATTGGCTGACGTGCTTTCTAGTGCGTACCAACAAGCCCAATTAAAAATGGGCATATTCAGCCCAGAGACCATCTCGGTGGCTGACTTATTTATGGGTGCATTGATTCCAGGTTTGATTTTGGTTGCGGCGTATATCATTTATGTATTGGTACTAGCATGGTTAAAACCAGAAACCGCACCGGCCATGGCGCAAACCGATGACAACGCCAGCTGGATGCAAGCCATTAAACAAATGGCCCCACCGTTACTGCTCATTATCGCCGTACTGGGTAGCATTTTGAGTGGCATTGCTACCCCGACAGAAGCCGCGGGGGTAGGGGCCATTGGTGCAACCTTGTTGGCATTTTTAAACAACAGCCTGAGCATGAAACAGCTAAAAGAAACCATGGATGGCACCTTAAATGTGAGCGCCATGGTGTTTATGATTTTCTTTGGTGCGGCGGTATTCTCGTTAGTGTTCCGTGGTTATGGTGGTGATGAATTAGTTGAAGGCTTTTTCCAAGACATGCCTGGTGGCGTGATTGGTGCCACCATTGTGGTGATGGTGGTGATCTTTTTCTTAGGTTTTATTTTAGACTTTATCGAAATCACTTTCGTAGTGGTGCCCATTGTAGCCCCAGCCTTGCTGGCCATGGGCTTAGACCCTGTTTGGTTAGGCATTATGATTGCCATTAATTTGCAAACCAGCTTCTTAACGCCGCCTTTTGGTTTTGCCTTGTTCTACTTAAGAGGCGTCGCCGGTGACGCTGTTAAGAGCTTGGATATTTATAAAGGGGTGATGCCATTTATTGTTATTCAACTATTGGTTCTAATATTGCTAGCTTGTATACCAGAGCTGGCCACTTGGTTGCCTGATCAAATTTATAATTAAGTTTGCCGGTGCCATTTATTGTGACTTGTTCACATTTCACCCCATGAGTTTCCGCTTATTCATGGGTTTGTGACCAACAACAATGTGTTCACTTGTATTGCAAAACTAATGGGAGTAAAACGGCTCCCATCAATAAACATAATAAGATTCTCATGACTGACTACACCGAAGACGCACCGCTTCCAAACGGCAGATTGACCCTGCGCATTATTCCCACCCAAGCCGATTGCAATGCCAATGGCGATGTTTCTGGTGGCTGGGTTTTAGGCAAAATGGACGCCGCCGCAGAAGATACCGCCCGCATGATTTCCAAAGGCCGTGTCACCATGGTGGCCAGTGAAGGCACCGCATTTTTATCCCCAGTAAAATCCGGCAACGCCATTTGTTGTTATACCAAGGTAAAAGAAATTGGCCGCACTTCGATTCATGTGCAAGTAGAGGTGTGGAGTCAAAACACCTATTACGATGAGCTCACCAAGGTATGTGATTCAACGTTTGTATATGTGGCTATGGATGATAATGGACGTATCAGGCAGGTGCCGCAGGATTGAGTCAGATGTCAGATGTCAGATGTCAGATGTCAGATGTCAGATGTCAGATGTCAGATGTCAGATGTCAGATGCTAACAGAAAAGTAAACGGGAGCTAAAAGCTCCCGTTTTTTTATTATTGATTTATAAGGATGATCAATCATACAAGTTAAGCAATCTCAATCTAAAGGTCCACTTGTATTTTCCTTTTCATCAAAGACCTGTAATGGTAATTCATCACTAAACCTTATAACAAACGAGCCATCCTCAGCATCTAACTCATCATATGCAACAACATGAATGTTAAAACTATTTCCATCACCAAAAACTTTCGGGGTCGCGTTAAAGTTAAAGCTAACCGTTCCAATGCCTTTTTCAGTTACTTTATGTATTTCATCTGCTAAACGGAAGCTATCAGAGGTAACGCTATATCCTACCTCTATAATAATAGAATCCTGGCTCGCTAAACGATAATCTGCCGTCACACTAAAATTGGTATATTCACCTTCTTGTACTGCTAAGGGGGTAATTGTTTTAATTTCAATGACGTCATTTATACAAACACTAGGAATTTCATCAACCTGCGTTAACTGCATGACTGCAACATCAAAATTAAATATTAAAGTATCGCCTGTGCGTTGCAGGGTACCAGCGTCAGAATAACCACCATTTTGATAAATGAAATCATTGCCCTCTATTTCAATATTTAAATCCGTATCAAGTTGATAACCATCATGAATCGTACAACTATAAATGTTGACGTTTTTACTCTCTGTTACTTGATAGTATTTATCTGAAGATCTCTCGTACCAATTACCAGTATAATCACTGTTTTTATCAGTTGAGCCGCATCCAGATAGCACGGCGAACATTAATATAAATGGGGGTTTAATAAACTGCATTTTTATCCTTAAAAATATAAAAAGGGGGCTACTCTAGCCCCAATCATTACTGGCTGCGCGCATTCAAATACGCTTGCTCAGAAATTTTGTGATACTGCACCACATTATCTCTATAAGCCTTAAACGACTCATACACTTTTTTGCTCATTGGGTCTTTAGCGGCCAGCTCTTCTAACACCTCAACCGATAAACCTTTTAATTTTTGTAATACATCATCTGGGTAGGCACGTACTTCAACACCGTGTTTTTTAACGAGCTCTTGTAGGGCTTGGTTATTACGTGAGGTGTATTCATCTAACATGTCTTGATTGGCGGCGCGAGAAGCTACTTTAACAATGGCTTGTAAATCTTTTGGTAAAGCTTCAAATGCTGCTTTGTTGACTGTGTATTCCATCATAGAACCCGGCTCATGCCAGCCTGGGTAATAATAAAATTTTGCCGCTTTATACAAACCAAATGCTAAGTCATTGTATGGGCCCACCCATTCGGTGGCATCGATGGCGCCAGTTTGTAGTGCAGTAAATAATTCAGCACCGGGTAATGTTACCGGTGTGCCACCTGCACGTTGCAATACTTCACCACCTAAACCAGGCATACGCATTTTTAAACCGTCTAAATCTTTTAGGTTATTAATTTCTTTATTAAACCAACCACCCATTTGCACACCTGTGTTACCACCGGCTAACGGGATTAAATTAAATGGTGCGTACACTTCTTGCCATAATTCCATGCCGCCACCGTAATGAATCCAACCATGCATTTCTTGTGCGGTTAAACCAAACGGTACCGATGTAAAAAATTGCGCAGCAGGCGCTTTGCCTTTCCAGTAATAAGCGCCGCTGTGACCCATTTGTGCGGTGCCACGAGACACCGCATCAAACACTTCAAGTGCTGGCACCAGTTGCCCTGCACCATAGACTTTGATTTTTAAACGCCCAGCAGACATTTCATCTACCATGTTGGCAAATTTTTCTGGGCCGGTGCCTAAACCTGGGAAGTTCTTTGGCCAGCTGGTCACCATTTTCCATTCAAAGGTTTGTTGTGGCTCTGCATTTTTTGTTGCGGTTTCGTTGGCTTTTTCACCGCAGGCGCTTAGCAAGATTGCTAATACACCCATCAAAATTAATTTCATTCACGTATCTCCTTTTTATTTTAGTTTTATGTTTTTAATCATTTTTTTGTGGGAGGGCGCTTGCGCGCGATAAGTTTGGTCGAATAAATTTATCGCGCGCAAGCGCCCTCCCACGTATGTATTAGTCATCATCATGGCGAATTGATCCGCCTACATGGCCACCCATTAGAGAGTTAAATTTGATTGTCTTTTTCGAAGAAATGACTACCAATCCTAATAATATACACATCAATTCGATGAGTTTCCCATCACCAGATATCAAAGCGCCCAGCATCAGCACACAAATACCACCCGCCAATAAGGTCAAGCCAACAAAGGTTTTTATGTTTTCTATCTTCATATGTACTTCCCTGTGTGACATGTACTATTGATTGGTTTCTAAAACCATTTATGTGGATATAAGGGTAATCACTGTCTATCGTTTCGTAGGGATTCTAATTAGTTCTTTGTTATCGCGCGCGGGGCGCGACTCCTACAGTTAACGCCTGACGTAGAAGCGTTATTGAGGAAGCTTAGGCAAGGCAAAGATTATATTTAGCGAGGCGCGTAGCAGCGCTACGTAACGAGTTAAATATAATCTTTAACACAGCATAAGCGACGCAAATAGCTTCCCAAAGTTAGTCATCCATGGGTCTTAGGTTTGCATACGCCGATACTAGCCACTTGGTCCCATCAAAATCAAAGGACACTTGCAAGCGAGTTTGTGGCCCTTGCCCTTCCATATCTAACACAACCCCTTCACCAAATTTATCGTGCCACACGCGCTGACCAATATTTAAACCTGTGGCTTCTTTGGCACTTTGGGTGCTGAAATAATTAGATACTGGTTTTTTAACTGTGCTTTTTAAACGCACTTCTTGTAGAAATTCTTTTGGAATTTCACGAATAAAACGCGATGGTGAGTTAAAGGTTTCTTGGCCGTGTAAACGTCTGCTTTCGGCGTAGGTCATCACTAATTTTTCCATGGCGCGAGTAATGCCCACATAACATAAGCGGCGCTCTTCTTCTAAACGGTTTGGATCATCCGCTGACATTTTATGGGGGAATAAACCTTCTTCCACACCCGCTAAAAACACCAGTGGGAATTCCAAACCTTTGGCACTGTGCAGCGTCATCATTTGTACACTGTCTTCAAATTCATCCGCTTGTGAGTCACCAGCATCAAGTGCCGCTTGATCGATAAACGCGGCCATGGGTGACGAATACAAAACCGCCTCTTCACCTTCTGCGGGAATTTCTTGCATGGCTTCTGGGTCAAAGCTTTTAGCGGCGGTTACCAATTCGTCTAAGTTTTCTAAACGGGCTTGGGCTTTTTCACCTTTTTCTTTTTGATGATGTTCGATCAAACCACTGTGTTGAATCACATGATCCACTTGTTCATATAGCTCAATGTTTTGTGTGCTTACTTCCATTTCATCAAGCAATTCTTCAAATTTACTTAACGAGGTAACCGCCCGCGGGGTTAAGAGTTTTTGACGAATGCTTTGCTCTAGGGCTTGCCAGAGTGAGGTACCGTGTTCACGGGCAAACGAGCGCAACTGTTGTACGGTTTTTTCACCAATGGCACGTGCCGGTACATTAATAACCCGTTCTAATGCAGCATCATCATGACGATTTTGCAGCAACCTTAAATAGGCCATGGCGTTTTTAATTTCTAAGCGATCATAAAAGCGTTGCCCACCGTAAATTCGGTAGGGTAAATTAGCGCGAATAAAGGCTTCTTCAATGACACGTGACTGGGCATTAGAGCGATATAAAATGGCACAGTTTTCATAACGTTTAGTAGGGTTGGCTTTTTTCCAGCTTTCGATTTCATCACAAATAAAACGGGCTTCGTCTTGTTCGTTAAACGCGCTGTAAAGAGAGATCAGCTCACCCGCTTCACCGTTAGTCCATAATTTTTTGCCTAAACGTGATGGGTTGTTATCAATGACCGCGTTGGCTGCATTTAGTATATTGCTGGTACTGCGATAGTTTTGCTCAAGTTTAATTTGCTGGGCACCGGCAAAGTCTTTGGTGAATTGCTGAATATTTTCAATTCGCGCACCTCGCCAACCATAAATAGATTGGTCGTCATCACCCACCGCCATGACAGGCACCACATTCCCAGCCAGCACACGCAGCCAAGCATATTGGATGCTGTTGGTATCTTGAAACTCGTCCACCAAGATATAACGAAAACGATTTTGATATTGCGCTAACACCGCTGGTTGGTTTAACCAAAGTTCGTGGGCGCGTAATAATAATTCGGCAAAATCCACCATGCCTGCTCGCTGGCAAGCTTCTTCATAGGCACCATAAATCGTAACCATGGTTTGTGCCCATTCGTCATTAAACGGCTGAATATGGGCAGCGCGTAAACCTTCATCTTTTTGTTCGTTGATATACCACTGTGCTTGTTTTGGCTGATAGGTGTTTTCATCTATGTTCAATGAACGCACGATACGTTTAATTAAACGCAGTTGGTCGTCACTGTCGATGACTTGGAAGTTTTCAGGCAGGTTGGCTTGTTTCCAATGGGTGCGCAATAAACGGTGGGCCAACGAGTGAAAGGTGCCAATCCATAAATGACGCGGACTGATCCCCGTTAATTCTTCAACACGGTGGCGCATTTCTTTAGCGGCTTTATTGGTAAAGGTTACCGCTAAAATCGAACCTGGGCTGATGTGTTCGATTTGCATCAACCACGCAATACGGTGCACCAGTACGCGGGTTTTACCCGAGCCGGCACCGGCCAAAACCAATTGGTGATTAAGTGGTGAAGCAACCGCTTCGCGCTGTTCTGGGTTTAACCCATCTAAAAGTTCGGTAACGTCCATAACACGGTGTCTTGCAAATGAGCGAGCATTATATCTGAGCAAGGCACTCCTTGCAGTGATTACTGTCCATCCTTACAGTGATTAGTATTAACACTTCTGATCACAAAAGACTTTAGGCTATACTTGCGCCAAAGCATGAAGCGAGCCCACTGTGCCCCATCAAAACCCCTTTATTGATCAAATTCGTCAAGCCATACCCAAGATGCGTAAATCAGAGGTTAAGGTTGCGCAGTACGTGCTCAATAATGTGGAAGCTGTGATTCACATGCGCATTGTGGATTTAGCTCAAGAAGCCATGGTGAGTGAGCCAACCATTGTGCGATTTTGTCGTGCATTGGATTTAAACGGCTTTCAAGCGTTTAAAGTGCGTATGGCGCAAAGTAATACAGTGCATCACAGCCTTGGTCAATTTGCCATTGCCGAAGATGACACTAGCTCAGACATCATCAAAAAAATCTTCGACACCAGTATTAATCAAATCATCACTACGCGTAATTTTTTAGATTCTGCCCAAGTAGCCGCAGCAGTGGATGCATTAAATAAAGCCAAGCGAGTTGAATTTTATGGTTTTGGCGCATCGGGTGCCGTTGCCATGGACGCCATGCATAAGTTTTTTCGTTTGCAGTTTTCTACCGTGGCTTATTCTGACCCTCACATGCAATGCATGTCAGCGGTGACATTACAAAAAGACGATGTGGTAGTAGCCATTAGTCAAAGCGGGCGCACCAAAGATTTACTGCATTCAATGGAAATCGCCAGACAGCAAGGGGTTCATGTGATTAGTTTATCACCACCCAATACTCCTGTGAGTGATCTGGCTGACTTACCCATTCATGTGGATATCAAAGAAGATACCGATGTATTTACCCCGATGACATCTCGCATTGCGCACTTGTTAGTGATCGATTGTTTAGCGGTAGGTGTGGCTCAACGCAAAGGGCCTGACTTTGATGAACACTTAGCAAAAGTGAAAAAAAGCATCAGTTCTTTGCGTCACAATGAAAAATCGAACAAATAACACACAGCACAACTCATAATATCTACTGATAATTCCTCTGTTTGTGCACTTGGCCAAGTTAAACGATTGTTTTTTAATCCGTTTATTGTCATGCTGTTGTCACCTTTACAAATAACAATAAGCCGTCTTAAGACAGGTAATCAAAAGGGTGATCCATGGAAGCAGCTGAAATCATCAAAGACCAAGCAAGCGAAGAGTTGGTTAATTTTGATAAAAAGGGGAACATCGTTGTCTGCAAAAAAACCGAAGCTTCGGCTAAGTTAGTTGCACGACGAGCCATTGAAGCTCACCTTGAGCGCAAGAATATGCAGCTCGACGATTATTGGGATATGGACGACTAATAAAAAAAGCACCTTCGGGTGCTTTTTTTATGTCTCACTGTTAGTTGCTTGAGGTTTTTACATCCCTTGCAACTGTTTACGCATACTTGATAACACAGAAACACTATCGGGTTTCACCCCGCGCCAAATCTCGAAACTCACGGCCGCCTGCTCAACCAGCATTCCTAAGCCATCGATGATTTTGTTCGCGCCTAAGTTTTGTGCCCAAACCAAAAACGGGGTCAGTTCTTTTGCGTACATCATGTCGTATACCGCGGTATGTGTCGCCACAACAGATTCAGGCAATGGCGGTAATTCACCGGCTAAGCTGGCAGACGTGCCATTGATGATCACATCAAATGCTTCTGTCAGCTCATCAAACGCTTTTGCTTCAATACTGCCCAAGTCTTTAAAACTATCTGCAAGTAGTTGTGCTTTCTCAAATGTGCGGTTAACAATCACAATGTGTTCAGGGTCTTGCTCTAAAAACGGCTGTAAAATCCCACGTACCGCACCACCGGCACCGATGACCAAGATACGCTTACCTGTGATTTCAACATGCTGATTCATCACAAGGTCACGAACCAATCCAGCACCGTCGGTGTTATCGCCCAATATGCTGCCGTCTTCTTGCAATACAAGCGTGTTCACTGCTTGCGCGGTTTGGGCTCTTGGCGTTAAGGCTGTGGCTAGCTGAAATGCTTGCTCTTTAAATGGCACAGTGATGTTGAGACCTTTGCCTGAGCCTTTGAAAAAATCTTTTACCGCAGGCTCAAACCCTTCTTTTGGCACCAGCATGGCACTGTAAACTAAGTCTTGTTTTGCCTGTTCGGCAAACTGAGCATGAATGCTCGGGCTTTTACTATGATTAATGGGATTACCCATTACCGCATATAAGTCGGTCACTCAAATGGCCTCTGTGGCTTAAAACAATTAAAAATGATTAGGCTAACCAATCTCGTTTCACTAAAAAGTCTGTGTACAACTTAGCTTCTGCACTATCTGCTTCAGGCTGCCAGTTGTAATCCCAGTGTACAACTGGTGGCAATGACATAAGGATAGACTCGGTACGACCACCTGTTTGCAAACCAAAAATAGTGCCGCGATCAAATACCAAGTTAAATTCCACGTAACGCCCACGGCGATAACATTGGAACTTACGCTCACGCTCACCAAATGGTGTGTCTTTGCGTTTGGCCATAATTGGGCGGTAAGCTTTTACATAATGATTGCCCACACTTTGCATAAAGGCGAAGCTTTGATCAAAACCACCTTCGTTTAAATCATCAAAAAATAAACCGCCCACACCTCTTGGCTCATCACGATGTTTAAGGTGAAAGTAATCGTCACACCAGTTTTTATATTTTTCATACACCCCCGCACCAAATGGGTCGCAGGCGTCTTTTGAGGTTTGATGCCAAAAACGCACATCATCTTCATTGCCGTAGTAAGGGGTTAAATCAAAGCCGCCGCCAAACCACCATACTGGCTCTTCCCCTTCTTTTTCTGCCACAAAAAAACGAACATTTGCATGGCTTGTGGGAACATATGGGTTATGGGGATGAATCACTAAACTGACACCCATGGCTTGGAAGCTTCGACCTGCTAATTCAGGACGATTAGCCGTAGCACTGGCAGGCAGCTGATCACCAAAAACATGACTAAAATTAACGCCGCCCTTTTCGATAACACGACCGTTAGCCATTACCCGAGTGCGGCCACCGCCACCTTGTTCTCGCTCCCAGTTTTCTTCAGTGAACGTGGCGCCACCATCTTCTTCAGCTAACTGCTGACAAATATCATCTTGCAGCGCTAATAAATACTGCTTAACCGCTTCTATGTTCATTTATTACTTATCCTCGGATCACTCGCCCAGTTTCCATATCAATGATGCGACTGGGTGCATTTGCCAAGCCGGTCGGACCTGACAAAATAAAATCTAAATAAGGGCCCAACACGCACTTGGCCTGTATGGCACTTTTCACTGTGGGTTTGCCCGAAAAATTGGCAGAGGTAGAGACGATTGGGCCACCAAACGCTTTACATAATTGCTGCACCATGGGATGCGAGCTCACTCGGATGGCCACTGTATCAAACTGTCCATGAACCAGTTTGGGCACTCGGTTTTTATGAGGCACCAACCAGGTTACGGCACCTGGCCAGCTAGCATTTAATTTTTCAATCACAGCCTCATCTTGGTCATGCAATAAAAAATCAAATTGCTCGATGTTTGCCGCAACTAAAATTAAACCTTTATGGGCATCTCGGCGCTTTATTTGTATCACGCGCTCAAGGGCACTTTCATTAAATGGATCACAACCCAAACCCCATACCGTTTCGGTTGGGTAGGCAATGACGCCTGATGTTTGTAAAACGTTACTTGCTTTATAAATTGGCCAGCGCATATTGTGAGCTTTGAAGGACGGAATGCGCAAGTTACCTAAGCTCAGCCTTTCATGCAAGGGGCAGCCTAAATGCGAGCATATACACCTTGTTCGTGGGTTAAGATTCCTGCTAATTCTAGCTCCATTAACACCATAGAAAGTTGACCCACATCCAGTTGCGTTTTATTCACTAAACTCTCCATATCAGTACCATCATAATCTAACGCGGCGTAGACTTTTAATTGCTCACCTTGCAAATCCAACTGGGCATCATTGTTTTGTGCACAATTTAATTTGTGTGCTCCTGCCTCATTTCTTGGGGTTAATTGCAAGCTAAGCTCCTGCAAAACTTGTTCAGGGGTTTCGATCAAACTGGCCCCTTGGCGAATTAAAAAATGACATCCTGCTTTTTGCGGATTTTGAATAGACCCAGGAATTGCCATCACATCTCGGTTTTGCTCAAGGGCTTGTCGTGCGGTAATCAAAGAGCCGCTTTTTAATGTGGCTTCCACCACTAACGTTGCCAAACTTAAACCACTGACGATCCGGTTGCGCCTAGGAAAGTGCCCTTTCATGGCATTTGCACCCAGTGCAAATTCACTGACCAACGCTCCTTTTTCGCTAATTTGTTCCGCAAGTTTTATATTGGCTTTAGGGTAAATATTATCAATACCCGTGCCCAATACCGCGATCGTTGTGCCACCCAAATCAACCACTCCTTGATGGGCAAGCGCATCAACACCGCGGGCCAAGCCACTGGTAATAGTGACACCAAGGTTCGCTAACTGTTGAGCAAAATCATACGCTTGCTGTGCGCCACTATGAGTTGGGTAGCGACTGCCCACCATGGCCACTTGGGGAAAGTTAAGTGCTGCCTTGTTGCCTTTTACCATTAACAACGGCGGCGCTGTGGCAATTTGCTTTAAATGCTCAGGGTAATCTTGGCAATCTAATGTGAGTAAATGATGCTGTGGGGATTGCGCCCACTTTAATGCAGATTCAACCTGTTTACTGGGTTTATTGGGTGGGTGTTTTAATACGTGTGTGGCACTTTTATCACTCATGCCTAAGCTTTTTAATTGCTCTATTTCGAAGTTGAAAATCTCACTAAGCTCAATATCTGCAGCGATGATCTTTTGAAAGGTTTTAGGTCCAACCCCTGGCACTAACGCGAGACTTATCCACGCAAGTTGTTGTGTCGTCCAGTCCATGACAACGCTTCCTGTTGTGATTCACAATATTCAGGCACAAAAAAAGCCTTTGGTTACTTTAACCAAAGGCTTTTTTGATTGAATCAGGCGATGGTCTTAAATATGAAAACCATCCATCAATGATTTACTGTGGGCTGCGTACTTCATCACCGACTGATAAAGGCACTTTTGCTCTTAAAATCAGGCCATAACTCACTTTATCAAACACACGGAATAACATCATAAGGCCCGCACGCTCTGAAGGCAGTTTCACTTTTTGACGAGTCACACGGTCAATAATGGTATTACCTTCTTTATAAACCGCTAATACATTACCTTCGGTCACACCATCGCGCTCACCTTGGTTAACCACCACCACTTGGTACTGACCAATTTGTGTGACACCACCCAACACGGCAATCATACGACCGTAAATGTTATCTGGCGGTGAGCTTGGTACAAAGTTCGCTACCACTTGGCGATCTTCTGTGGCTAATAAACGGTCGCCTGCCATCACTTCTTCACGTGAGTTTGAAAGGGATAGGGTTGCAACATCGCCATCCCATGCCTGCACCGAACCGGCACCCACTTCACGCGCTTCTAGGCCCAGTACCTCAGATGTATCAGGGTCAACAAACACCTGCCCTTTACGGAAGATGCCATAACCCGCTTGTGGGTCTTCACCTTTGTCAAAACCACGGGCGTAAACTTTACCGCCACCGCCTGCCAAGATGCGGTTATCATCACCGGCCACCACATAGGGTGCACCGCTTAACTGTTTGCTCTTCACAATGCGGCTATTGGTCATAAAACTAGAAATAGCCGTCATGGGAATCGGAGGGATGGCACTGGCTAACATACTGATGCGCGCGGTTGGTGTGAGCTTAATGACTTCGTTTGCCGCCGCTGAACGCTCAGTTACCGTGACTTTCACTTCTTTGCCACGGTACACCAGCCCGATTGTGTCACCTGGGTAAATCAAATGCGGGTTTTCAATTTGTTCGTTGATTTGCCAGATCTCAGGCCACAGCCACGCATCTTCTAAAAACTTTTGTGATAAATCCCAAAGGGTATCGCCGTCTTTGACCACATACTCAACAGGGTGACCCGGTTTTAAATCCACCGCATGTGCGATACCAACACCGCCAACAATACACAGGGCTAAAGTGATGCTTTTAAGCAAGGGGTTGAGCATGGGTTAATCCCTTATTTTTATTTGTATACTGCGGTTATGAGACAACCGGCTGCTACATTGGATATAATAGTTACATACAATATTAGCAGGGCCTGTGCCCTAATGACTACTAAGGCATCACAAGTTTATGGCTATATTAGATATTTTAGAGTTTCCTGACCCTCGCTTGCGCACAAAAGCCAAGCCAATTACTCAGGTAACCGACAAACACCGTCAACTGATTAAAGACATGTTAGACACCATGTATGCCGCACCCGGCATTGGTCTGGCAGCCTCTCAGGTGGATGTTCATGAGCAATTAATTGTGATTGATTTGAGCGAAGATCAAAGCGAGCCGCTGGTTTTTATTAATCCTAAAATCACCGTGTTAGATGGTGATATGGAAAAAATGCAAGAAGGCTGCTTGAGTATCCCTGGCTTTTACGAAGACGTTGAACGTGTTGAGCACTGCTTAATCGAAGCACTCGACAAAGATGGCAAACCATTTACCCTCGAAGCCACTGGTTTATTAGCCGTATGTATTCAGCACGAAATGGATCATCTCGACGGCAAGTTGATGGTGGATTATATATCCAGCACCAAGCGTGATCGCATTCGTAAAAAACTAGAAAAGCAGCATCGTTTAGCCGCTAAACACGCTTAATTTTTCATGCCGAGCCTTGCTCGGCATGATGGTTTTCACCCTAAGGATTTTCCCTTGAGAATTGTATTTGCAGGCACCCCAGATTTTGCCGCTCGCCATTTAGAGGCTTTATTAAACACGTCTGCCAATATTGTTGGTGTTTATACCCAGCCAGATCGCCCAGCGGGGCGCGGCAAAAAACTGCAGCCAAGTGCCGTTAAACAAGTGGCGATGGATAATGGTATTGATGTTTATCAGCCCCTTAATTTCAAAGCAGCTGAAGACGTGCAGCAACTGGCTGACCTGAAACCTGATTTATTCATCGTGGTGGCTTATGGTTTATTACTGCCACAATCGGTTTTAGATATCCCCACTTTAGGCTGTATTAATAGCCATGCATCGTTATTGCCACGCTGGCGCGGCGCCGCTCCGATTCAGCGAGCCATTGAAGCAGGTGATGACAAAACCGGTGTCACCGTCATGCAGATGGAGCTAGGGTTAGATACCGGCCCAATGTTATATAAAGTGGATACCCCCATCATGCCAAATGACACAGGTGGCAGTTTGCACGATCGCCTAGCCAAAATCGGCAGTGAAGCGGTTGTGCATGTGGTGAATAAATTCTCTCAAGGTGCGGTTTTAGGTGAAGTGCAAAATGATGAGCTATCTACTTATGCGCATAAACTTAACAAAAATGAAGCCTTAATTGATTGGCGCCAAGACGCGCAACAAGTGGTGCAAAAAATTCGTGCGTTTAACCCCGTGCCCATGTGTTACACCTTATTGGGTGATCACCGTATTCGAGTATTAAAAGCTCAGGTTTATCCTAAAACCCATACGGCTATTGCCGGTACCGTTTTATCGGTCAACGAAATGGGCATTATTATCGCCTGTGGCAACATGGCCGTATCCCTTGAGCAAATTCAACTGCCCGGTAAAAAGCCAATGCCTGTGGCTGATATTTTGAACGGCAAACACCCTTTTAACGAACACTATGTGTTAGCCAGCGAGCTTTAAATGCCAGCAATATTAAACAGTCGAGCCCTTGCGGCATTGGCCATGCTCGATGTGGTGGATGAACAAAAAAGTCTTACCTCAGCACTCGCTTATTTTGCAAAGCAAGGTTTAGAGCAAGATAAACCATTACTGCAAAGCCTGTGTTTTGGTTGCAGCCGTTACTTTTTTTCAATTAACGCATTAAGCAAAATCCTATTAGACAAACCCTTGCCTGAATCTGCGCGCCCTATTCAGGCGCTATTATGGGTGGGTTTATACCAACTGGCCCACAGTGATATTTCAGAACACGCTGCCATTAACGAAACCGTAGAGGCCTGCGATCAGCTTAAACTGGGTAAATTTAAAGGGGTGCTCAACGCCATCCTTCGTCGCTTTCAGCGCGAAAAAACCGAACTGTTGGCGGGTCTTACCAGCAGTGACGTCACTCTTTATGAGCACCCTAAGTGGTTTATTAAATTGCTTAAAAAGAACTGGCCTGATCAATGGCAAACCATCTGTGAGCAAGGCAACCTTCAAGCCCCTTTGTGCCTGCGTAATAATGTTCGCTCACAAGATCGAAGTGACTACTTACAAACTCTAAGCAACCATAAGATAAAGGCTGTTAGCGGTAAGCATGCGCTTACTTCAATTTACTTAGAGCAAGCCTGTGATGTCACCCAGTTACCAGGTTTTAGCGATGCCAGTTGCAGCGTGCAAGACGAAGCGGCTCAACTTGCAGCACAACTTCTGGCCCCTCAAAAAGGCGAGCGCATATTAGACGCTTGCAGCGCCCCCGGTGGTAAAACCTGCCATATTTTAGAATATGCAGATAACCAAGCAGACGTGATCGCTCTTGATGCCGATGCAAAACGACTAACCCGTGTCACTGAAAACCTTGAGCGTCTAAAATTAGATGCGAAAGTCATTCAAGGGGAGGCTCAAACCCCTGAAACCTGGTGGGACGGAAATCCATTTGATCGTATATTGTTAGATGTGCCTTGTAGCGCTACAGGTGTCATAAGACGCCATCCAGACATTAAGTTACTGCGCAAAAAAGAAGATATTGATAACCTTGCGCAATTACAGGGATTAATCCTTAAAAAAGCATGGGAAATGTTAAGGCCGGGCGGCACGCTGCTATATGCCACGTGCTCTATTTTATCCGTTGAAAATAGTGACAACATTTCAGCATTTTTGGCTGATCAGCATGATGCTCAACTGGAGCCTATGACACTTTCAAGCGGTATAAATACAGGGTTTGGCTGGCAGTTATTCCCTCAAGCAAATGGGCATGACGGCTTTTTTTATGCTCTATTAAAAAAGCAGCTTTAGAACGACCTTAACGCAGTACTGGCAACGCAGGTTTTATTAAGCCATATGAAAATTATAATTTTAGGCGCAGGCCAAGTTGGCGGCACACTGGCCGAACACCTTGCTACCGAAGGCAACGATATTACCGTTGTCGATACAGACGCCGATCGCTTAAAAGAGCTACAAAATCGCTTGGATATTCGTACCGTTCGCGGCAAAGCATCCTACCCCCATGTGCTTAGCCAAGCGGGCGGTGATGATGCCGACATGTTAGTAGCCGTGACCAACAGCGATGAAGTAAACATGGTGGCTTGCCAGGTAGCGCACTCTTTATTTAAAACCCCCACCAAAATCAGCCGAATTCGCGCCCAAGAATACTCCCAAGCCCATGAGTTATTTGGCAACCAAGGGGTGCCTATTGATGTTTTTATCAGCCCTGAGCAAGTGGTTACTAACTACATAAAGCGCTTACTTGAATTCCCCGGAGCCCTACAGGTACTGGACTTTGCCGATAATAAAGCCAAGTTAGTGGGTGTTAAGGCCTACTATGGTGGCCCGCTTGTGGGTCAAGAATTACGCTATTTGCGTGAGCACTTAAAAAGTGGTGTGGATACCCGTGTTGCTGCCATTTATCGTCGTGGCCAAGCCATTTTACCGGCGGCGGATACCGTGATTGAAGTGGACGATGAAGTATTCTTTATTGCGGCCACTAAAGATATTCGCACGGTAATGGCTGAAATGCGTCGCAGTGAGCAGCCCTATAAACGTGTGATTATTGCCGGCGGCGGTAATATCGGAGCGCGCTTAGCGCAGGTGCTAGAACCTTTTTATAACGTAAAATTAATCGACCATAACTTACAACGCTGTGAGCGATTAAGTGAAAAAGTAAAAAGCAAAACCATCATTATGAATGGTAGCGCCACCGACAAAGAATTATTACTTGAAGCCAATATTGAAAGCACAGACGTGTTTTGCGCCCTAACCAATGATGACGAAGTGAACGTCATGTCATCTATGCTGGCCAAACAATTAGGGGCCCGCAAAGTGATGACCTTAATCAACAAGGCTCAATATGTTGATTTGGTACAAGGCCAAGGCATTGATATTGCCATCAGCCCAAGTCAAACCACCATTGGTAGTTTGCTGACACACGTGCGCCGTGGTGATGTGGCCAACGTGCACAGCTTACGCCGAGGTGCAGCAGAAGCCATCGAGGCCATTGCTCACGGTGACCAAAACACGTCTAAAGTGGTTGGTCGCCGCCTTGATCAAATTGATCTACCTGAGGGTTCAACCATTGGTGCCATTGTGCGTAACGAGCAAGTACTAATAGCCCATGGTGATGTGGTAGTTGAAAGTGAAGACCATGTGATTTTGTTCGTACTGGATAAAAAACGTATTCCTGAAATTGAACGTTTATTCCAAGTGGAGCTGGGCTTCTTTTAAGTCCAGCTGACAATAAAAAATAAAAGTAAGGGTAACCTTACACCTGCTAAAAATGGCAGGCTGCCATTTTTAATGAGTAATAAAGACTATGCATCCAGCCATCATTTTTCGCATTCTGGGAATTTTGTTGATGGTATTCAGCCTTGCGCTGTTACCCCCAATGATCATAAGTGTGATTTATCAGGACGGCGCGCTTGGCGCGTTTGCAGGTGCATTGGGCATTAACTTTGCCGCAGGGGCTTTGTGCTGGTATCCCGTTCGTAATCACCATCAAGATTTAAAGACCCGCGACGGCTTTGTGGTAACCGTTTTATTCTGGTTGGTATTAGCCGTTTCTGGTGCTCTGCCATTAATGTTAGCGGAAAGTCCTGGGCTTAATTTCACCGATGCGTTTTTTGAATCCCTTTCTGGTTGGACCACAACTGGGGCCACCGTCATCACCGGAATTGATTATCTTCCTGAGTCCATCTTGTTTTATCGTCAGCTTCTACAGTGGCTTGGTGGTATGGGGATCATCGTATTGGCAGTGGCCATTTTACCTATGCTGGGCATCGGGGGCATGCAGCTTTACCGCGCTGAAACCCCAGGGCCAATGAAAGACAGCAAGTTAACACCGCGTATTACTGAGACTGCCAAAACCCTTTGGTACATTTATCTAGCCCTTACCATTGCCTGCGCTGTTGGTTTTTTATTGGCTGGCATGAGTGTATTTGATGCGATCTGTCATGCCTTTAGTACCGTTGCCATTGGTGGTTTTAGTACCCACGATGACAGCATTGGTTATTTTGATAGTGCCCTTATTGAAGGTGTGGCCATCTTTTTTATGATCATTAGTGCCTTTAATTTTGCGTTGCACTTTTATGCTTGGCGCTTTAAATCCATCCGCCATTATTTTGCTGACCCAGAAGTAAAAACCTTACTCATCGTGTTATTCATTGCGGCCATCGTCACATTCACAACCTTGGTGGCGAGTAAAAGCTACGACCCTAACGAAGCGCTGCGCTTTGGTTTATTTGAGCTTGTGAGCATTGCCACAACTACTGGTTATGCCGCTGCTGACTTCTCTTTATGGCCGGCATTTTTACCCTTCTTGTTATTCTTTTTAGCGTTTATGGGTGGCTGTGCAGGCAGCACCGGCGGCGGCTTAAAAGTCATTCGGGTATTGCTGATATACAAGCAAGGCAACCGTGAAATGAAACGCCTAATTCACCCCAATGCCATTATCCCTATCCGCATCGGTGGCCGCCCAATCGATGACCGGGTGGTTGAGGCGGTCTGGGGATTTTTCAGTGTGTATTTGATGCTGTATTTAATCATGACCATTTTGTTATTAGCCACCGGCATGGACTTTGTTTCGGCCTTTTCTGCTGTGGGTGCTTGCATTAATAACCTAGGCCCAGGCTTAGGGGATGTGGCTGCCAATTACGCCAACATCAGTGACTTTGCCAAGTGGGTATTAAGTTTTGCCATGTTATTAGGCCGCTTAGAGATCTTCACATTATTGGTATTATTTACACCTGTGTTTTGGCGCCAATAACCCCATTTTAATCATTAACATAGGGTCGTTTACGGCCCTTTTTTGTTGTTAATTTAAAAATACATCCAGCATTTATATTCATACCGCTGCTTTTTATGTCATTCACGGCTTAACGACACAGCTGTACTCACGACCATATGGCTAGAATTTAGATAATTTCTTGTGCCAGCAGCGAATTATCAAACTTTGACTATCCTTTAATTAGTTAAAGGGATGATTTATGACCAATTTAGATGCCATGCTTGCTGGCAAGCGCATTTTAGCGGTGGATGACTTAGTTGAGTCACGCAGCGCCATGAAAAAAATGCTGGTCATTCTAGGTGCCACCAAGGTTGATGTGGCCATGGATGGCGACGAAGCAACTGAGTATATTCTTAACAATGACTATGACCTTGTGATCAGTGATTACAACCTTGGTCGTGGTCGTGATGGTCAGCAAATCCTTGAAGAAGCCCGCTTTATCCGCCGCCTCAAGGCCACCACTACCTTTGTTATGCTCACCGGTGAAAACGCCATGGACATGGTCATGGGTGCCATCGAATACGAACCCGACGACTACGTAACCAAGCCTTTCACCATTGATATCATGCGCCAACGGCTGACCCGTATTCTGACAATCAAAGAACAACTCAGGCCGATTAACGATGCCATTGATCGTCAGGCCAAAAATGAAGTTTTACAATTATGTGATGAATACATCAAAACCAAGCCACGCCTTAAAAACCGTGTAGAACGGATAAAGGGGCGCACCCTTATGTCCATGAAAAACAACGATGAGGCGTTGAAGTTATACAACAGCATTTTAGAAGATCATGAAATCACTTGGGCGTTATTAGGTAAGGCGACCTGTTTGTTTCACCAAGGCCAGTACAAAGAATCAAAAACATTGCTTGAATACACCATTAAACAACACCCTAAATATGTACAGTGTTATGACTTACTGGCCAAGATTCACCTTAAAAACAAAGACCTTCAATCAGCACAAAATATTTTAGTATCCGCGACTCACGTTTCCCCCAAACAGGTTCTGCGTCAAATGGAATTGGGCCGTATTGCCTTCGCCAATAAAGATTTGGCTGTAGCAGAGTCCGCTTTTCGACAATCCGTGAAACTGGCCAGACACAGTTGTTATCGCTCGGTTAAAAATTACTTACTATTTGCCAAAGCCGTTCAGCACAAAATATCCCCCACTAATAATCGAGATACGCGGGCAGGAAGCGCTGATGCATTTAAAGCCATTGAAGAGGTCAAAGCTATTTATTCAGATACACCTGAATACGTGCTGGAAGCCACCATGATTGAAAGCACCACCTTTACTAATCTAGGTAAAGAAGCGGATGCAAAAGCTTGTGCGGATAAAGCAGAAAAATTACTCACCAATATTAATGAGCCCAGTAGCGCCATGTTACTTTCCATGGCGAATGTATTTATCGCCACCAAACAGCATGCTAAAGCACAAGACTTACTGAGTGAAATATCTAAATCTAAAAACCTTACACGAGCCGAAGAGCGTGAACTTGAGCGCACCAAAAGCGAAATTAGTGAGCAAGTGGTTCGCCAATACACAACCGAGATTAATGATAAAGCCATTGCCTTTTTTGAGCGTGGTCAACTCTCTCAAGCCATTGAGTTATTAGACCAAGCCACCGCCTATAAAGAGGCCGGTTTAGCGGTGTTGCTCAATGCTATTCAAGTAAAAATAACTTACATGGATCAACGAGCAGCAAGCCGTGAAATGCTGGATGATGTTGATAAACTGCTTTTTAGGGTCGGGGATATACCCGCAAGCGATGACCGCCATCAACGTTGGCTGTTATTGAAAAAAAGCCAAGAACGCCTAACCCGCATGATATAGGTCGACTATGAGCTTTGATATTAATACCCTGCTAAGTGCACAGCTACATGATCTAAAAAATCAGATGCAAGCTCTACTCAGTGTTGAGTCTGAGTTAAACGAAGCACTCATTATGAACCCAGAGCAGCAGTCGCTCATGGACAAGCTGCAACAACACAGCAGCAACCTTAGTCATCGCCTGATTGAATTACTTTCCATTTTAAAAATTCAAAACCAAGCATTCCAACCCAATGTTGATGAACACTGGCTTATGGACAGTGTATCGCCTTTAGCAACGGAGTTTTTTCAATTACACGGCCTCAACATCGAGGCCCATTTTGATCATGACTTCAACCAATTTTATGACGAGCAATTACTCAACATTGCGCTACACAATGCCTGCATCAACGCACTGCAAGCCGGTGCCAATAAGGTCATTTTAGAAATTGAAGAACATAATGATGGCCACTGGGTACTCATTATTAGTGATAACGGCCCTGGCTTTGAATCTAGCCAAATTGATGATCAAGGGGATTACAACCCTAGTGGTACTGACAGTGGCTTGGGGTTATACCTTATTGAACAAGCTCTCAAGGCCCATAAGCGCAATGGTAAAACCGGTGTCATCACCATTTCTAACTTGCCTCGTGAAGGCGCTCAATTACGTCTCATATTCCCTTAAATTCCTTAATACAAACACACCATGCAAAGCCTGTGAAACGCCCTAGTATCTAAGGCTATAGGCCCGTATAATCTTGTGCTTTTCTGTTTCCAGATTCGGAAGGCTCCAGTGTCCGCAAATAATTACGACGTAAAAACCTTTCAGGGGCTTATTGCTACCCTGCAAAACTTTTGGTCACAGCAAGGCTGTGTTATCAACCAACCCATCGACCTTGAAGTGGGTGCAGGTACCTTCCATACCTCTACATTTTTACGTGCCGTGGGCCCAGAAACTTGGAACGCTGCTTATGTTCAGCCGTGTCGTCGCCCGACCGATGGCCGTTACGGTGAGAACCCAAACCGTCTTCAACATTACTACCAGTTCCAAGTGGTGATGAAGCCATCACCACTGGATATCCAAGACAAATACCTAGAAAGCTTAAAAGTCATCGGCATTGATACCGATATCCATGACGTGCGCTTTGTTGAAGATAACTGGGAAAGCCCAACTCTTGGTGCTTGGGGTCTTGGCTGGGAAGTGTGGTTAAACGGCATGGAAGTCACCCAATTCACCTATTTCCAGCAAGTAGGTGGCCTTGAGTGTTACCCAGTCACCGGTGAAATCACCTATGGTCTTGAGCGTATCGCCATGTACCTACAAAACGTCGACAGCATTTTTGATCTGGTTTGGTGTTATGGTCCAGACGGCTCTAAAGTCACTTACGGTGATGTGTTCCATCAAAACGAAGTGGAACAGTCCGCTTACAACTTTGAACACGCTGATGTGGACTTTTTATTCCAAGCGTTTAATCAACACGAAAGCGATTGCGCCCGTTTAATTGAAGCGGGTCTTGCTCTGCCTGCTTACGAGCAAGTATTAAAAGCCTCCCACGCGTTTAACATGTTAGATGCTCGTCATGCCATCTCAGTAACCGAACGTCAGGGTTACATTTTACGCGTGCGCACATTAGCGCGCTCTGTGGCCGAAGCGTATTTCCAATCTCGTTATAAATTGAAGTTCCCTCTGGCTCCTGCTGCCCTTCGCGATGAAGTGATCGCCAATGTTGTTGCAGAAGAAAAAGCTGCCGCCGATGCAGCTGCTAAAAAAGCCGCAAAAGATGCCAAGAAAAAGGGAGCCAAATAATGACGGATTCAAATATTGTTAAGCATGATTTTTTAGTTGAAATTGGTACCGAAGAACTACCACCAAAGGCATTAAAAAGCCTAGCGGCTGCATTTCAAGCGGGTATCGAAGCCCACTTAAACGCCAAAGAAATTGCATTTACTGGTAGTAAATTATTTGCCGCACCCCGTCGCCTTGCTTTACGTCTTGAAGGTTTAGAAGCCCAAGGCAAAGACAGCAAGGTTGAAAAGTTTGGCCCTTATACCAATGTGGCCATTGGCGCAGATGGTAAGCCAACCAAAGCGGCCGAAGGTTTTGCCCGCTCTAACGGCATCAGCTTTGATGAAGTGGGTCGCATCACAGATGAAAAAGGCGAGCGCCTTTATTTTGCTCAAGACGTGGCCGGTGCAAAAGCCTCTGATGAATTACCTGTAGCGATTCAAGATGCATTAAACAAATTGCCAATTCCTAAACGCATGCGTTGGGGTTCAAGCCGCATTGAATTTGTTCGCCCTGTGCATTGGGTATTAATGTTATTAGATAACAAAGTGATCGAAGCGAACATTTTAGGTGTGCAATCAAACTTCTTTACTAAAGGTCATCGCTTTCATGCTAACCGCGAGATTGCCATCACCAGCCCAGCGGCGTATGAAGCAACACTTAAAGAACAAGGCAAAGTATTAGCCGATTACGAAGAACGTAAAGCCATCATTCGTGCCCAAGTGGAAGCAGAAGGTGCCAAACTAGGTGGCGTTGCCGTCATTGATGAAGACTTACTAGATGAAGTAGCCTCTTTAAATGAATGGCCAACCGCATTAGCCGGTAACTTTGATAAAGAATTTTTAGAAGTACCTGCTCAAGCTTTGATTAGTTCAATGAAAGAGCACCAAAAGTACTTCCATGTACAAAGCAAAGACGGCAAATTAATGCCGAACTTCATCACAATTTGTAATATCGAATCAAAAGATCCACAACAAGTGATCGAAGGTAACGAAAAAGTGATTCGCCCACGTTTAAGTGATGCAAAATTCTTTTGGGATACCGACCGCAAAAAATCATTAGAAAGCCGTTTTGAAAAACTCGACACCGTTTTGTGGGTGCAAAAATTAGGTACTCTTAAAGACAAGTCAGAGCGTTTAATGAAACTGGCTGCACAAATCAGCTCTGCCATGGGCGGTGATGTAAAACTGGCTGAGCGTGCTGCAAAACTGTGTAAAACCGATTTACTGTCTGACATGGTATTTGAATTCACAGACCTGCAAGGTCTAGCGGGTTCTTATTACGCGAAACACGATGGCGAGCCAGCTGAAGTATGTGCTGCCATGAATGAGCAATACATGCCTGCGTTCTCTGGTGATGATTTACCAGAAACCGTGACAGGTACCGCTCTTGCCTTAGCAGACCGTCTAGACAGCCTTGTGGGTTTGTTTGGTATTGGCCAGATCCCTACAGGTGGTAAAGATCCGTTCGCGCTGCGTCGTGCGTCTTTGGGTGTTTTACGTTTATTGGTTGAAAAGCAAATTGATATTGATCTAAACGATCTTATCGACTGGGCCATTGATAACAACTGGCCAACTGAATTAAACGCCGATAATAAATCAAAACTAATTGATTACATGTTGGATCGTTTCAGTGCTTGGTATCAAGACCAAAATATTCCAACGGTTGTTTTCCAAGCTGTTCGCGCCAAAGGCATTACCCAGCCGTTAGATATTAACAAACGTGTGCAAGCGGTTTTTGCGTTTTCTAAATTAGACAGCGCTGAAGCACTGGCCGCAGCCAATAAACGTGTATCCAACATTCTAGCTAAAAACGATGCCTTCATTGATGCACCACAAGTCAACGAGGCGTTATTACACGAAGACGCTGAAAAAGTATTAGCAAAAGCACTTGCGGAAAAAGCAAACGAAGCCACGCCATTATTTGAGCAAGGTTTATACGCTGAGTACTTAACCAGCTTAACCACATTGCGTGACTGCATCGATGCCTTCTTCGATAACGTCATGGTTATGGCAGATGACGAAGCCGTTAAACAAAACCGTTTAGCGCTACTGAATCAACTGCGTAACTTGTTCTTAAACGTTGCGGATGTATCACAACTTTAAGCAGACCCAGCGAAAAAGGAGAAGCTTGCTTCTCCTTTTTTTTGCCTTAAATTTACAGCGTTATACATTGGTAAACATCATGGCTGAAAAGTTAATCGTATTAGACCGTGACGGTGTCATTAACTACGACAGTGACAACTACATCAAAACCGTCGACGAATGGATTCCTTTACCAGGCTCAATGGAAGCCATTGGAAAACTGACTCAAGCGGGTTACAAAATTGCAGTCGCCACAAATCAGTCTGGCATTTCACGCGGGTATTTTAGTATTGAAACCCTTAACGCAATGCATGACAAAATGATCAAACTGGCTGACGAGCATGGCGGCAAATTTGATTTTATCGCCTACTGCCCACACGGCCCAGATGATGGTTGTGACTGCCGTAAACCGTTACCTGGTTTGATTCACCAAATTGAAAACACACTCGGCCTATCAGTAAGAGATTGCTACATGGTAGGTGATAGTTTGCGTGATTTAGAAGCAGGCGTTGCAGCCGGCATGAAACCCGTTTTAGTTAAAACCGGTAAAGGTGAACGCACGTTAGAAAAAGGGTTTGAACTTGAGAATGTATTAGTTAAACAAGATTTATTTGAACTAGTAAATGATTTAGTTTGATAATTTTTTTAAAGAAATAAAAATATATTTTTGCCCTAATTATTTAGGGCATTTTTTTTTACGCTTGTTTTATACTAGCTCACCTTTTGAATCATAATCACTGGAATTTGTGTGAAGTTTTTAATATGTAGTCTTACATTGTTAATGTTTAACTCTTATAGCTTTGCTGCTAAAGATGATATCTATTTAGAATACGGTATCGGTGCAAGTAAACTGTTTTCATTCAACAAAGAGTCTAATAAGGTTCTTGAAAACTACTCGACAGCCCCTTCTTTAAAATTATTGATAGGCAGTCGCTTAAATAAATCAAAAACTATTTGGTTTGAACTTGGTTATTCTTACAATGGCGAAATGACTTTTGAAGATGTTTCATTTAATAGCCAGTCGTTTTTTGCAGGACTAAAACTGACAACTAACCCAATGAAATCATTTTCTATGTTTGCACGCTCTGGCGCAGGTAAAACACAAAGCACAACCAGTGTTAAAGGCCAAGACGCTACATCAAACCAAAGCATGCATTACTATGGCGGAGCAGGATTGTCTTATCGCTTCGACATTAAACGTTCCGGTGCATTAGAAATTCAGCATATTAATGACGGTAGTTCTGATGAAGCTATTAACGGTGTGTTTTTAAGCTTTAATCAGTTTATTTAATTTATAAACCCCATTAAAAAACCCGCTTAGGTTAAAAACTTAAGCGGGTTTTTATTTTAGTTATCAAAACTTATGATTAGAAATCTAAGTTTTCAACCAGTAGTGCATTGCTTTCAATGAACGCTCTGCGCGGCTCTACTTCATCACCCATCAAGGTGGTAAAGATTTGATCCGCAGCTACCGCATCTTCAATGGTCACACGCAGCATACGACGTGCATCTGGGTCCATAGTGGTTTCCCATAACTGCTCAGGGTTCATCTCACCTAGCCCTTTATAGCGCTGGATGCTGTAGCCACGGCGAGCTTCGTTCATTAACCAAGCCAGTACATCTTCAAAGTTAGAAACTTCCGACTTACGCTCACCACGTTGAATGTAAGCACCGTCTTCTACTAAATCTTGTAGGCGTTCGCCTAAAGAGCAAATGTTTTTGTAAACATTAGAGTCAAAGAAGTCATGGCTCAACACGTAATCGGTTGGAATACTGTGGTTGATTACTTTGATATCCGGCAGATAAATGTGACGCTCTTTATCTTCTACCACTTCCAGTACAACGCGAGAGTCATTGCCTTTAGGGTCTTCAAAACGGGTTTGTAATTGTGCATTCCACGCTTCCACTTTCGAACGATCTTTAAGATCGTCTTGGCTAAGTTTCGGCATATAAATCATGGCTTTTAAAACACGTTCAGGATAAACACGACCAAGGCGATCGATATTGGCTAAAACACCACGGTAGTTATTCACCAACTCTTCTAGTTTTTCGCCACTGATACCTGGTGCTTGAGCATTTACATACAAAGCAGCACCGTCTAATGCGGTATTGGTTAAGTACTCTTCAAGAGCGGTATCATCTTTAATGTATTGTTCATGTTTACCACGCTTAATTTTATATAGCGGTGGCTGAGCAATGAAGATATGGCCACGCTCAATGATTTCTGGCATTTGACGGAAGAAGAAGGTCAAAAGTAGTGTTCGGATGTGACTACCATCCACGTCCGCATCCGTCATGATGATGATGCTGTGGTAACGCAGTTTGTCCGGGTTAAACTCTTCACGGCCAATACCACAACCTAATGCAGTGATCAGTGTGCCCACTTCAGCTGAAGATAACATCTTGTCGAAGCGCGCTTTTTCAACGTTAAGGATCTTACCTTTAAGCGGTAAGATTGCTTGGGTACGACGGTCTCGGCCCTGTTTGGCGGATCCGCCGGCCGAGTCACCCTCCACTAGGTAAATTTCAGAAAGTGCTGGGTCTTTCTCTTGGCAGTCAGCCAATTTACCAGGCAAGCCTGCAATATCTAACGCCCCCTTACGACGGGTCATTTCACGTGCTTTACGGGCGGCTTCACGGGCCCGTGCTGCGTCCATCATCTTGCCCACAATCTCTTTGGCTTGCTGTGGTTGTTCAAGTAAGGAGTCGTTAAAACAGCGCGCCATTTCTTGTTCTACTGCTGTTTTCACTTCAGACGACACTAACTTGTCTTTGGTTTGTGAGCTGAACTTAGGATCCGGCACTTTTACCGAAACAATGGCTGTTAGACCTTCACGAGCATCATCACCTGTGGTGTTTACTTTGGCTTTTTTAGCCAAGCCTTCACGTTCAATATAGTTATTTAATGAACGCGTTAGAGCACCACGGAAGCCCGCTAAGTGAGTACCGCCATCACGCTGAGGAATGTTATTGGTAAAGCAGTAAATGTTCTCAGAGAAGCTATCATTCCACTGCATGGCCACTTCAACACCAATACCATCTTCACGGGTATCGCCATCTAGCTGAAAGTGAAAGATATCATTCACTGCGGTTTTATTGGTATTTAGGTATTCAACAAAGCTTTTTAACCCGCCTTCAAATTCAAATACTTCTTCACGGTCACTGCGCTCGTCTTTCAACACAATGCGCACACCTGAGTTCAAGAAACTTAACTCACGCACACGTTTTGCAAGTTGATCAAAGTTAAATTGAATATTAGTAAAGGTAGCAGGGCTTGGATGAAAGTGAATAGTGGTGCCTGATGTATCGGTATCCCCCACTGCTGCCATTGGCGCGTCAGGTACACCATGGGTATAACTTTGCTCCCACACTTTGCCTGCACGACGAATAACTAGTTTTAACTTATCTGACAATGCGTTTACTACGGAAACACCCACACCGTGCAAACCACCGGATACTTTATAGCTATTATCGTCAAACTTACCACCAGCATGCAGTACTGTCATGATCACTTCTGCAGCGGATACGCCTTCTTCTTTATGTATATCAACTGGAATACCACGACCGTTATCACTAACACTAATGGATTCATCTGGGTGAATGATAACTTTGATTTCACTACAGTGGCCCGCAAGGGCTTCATCTATTGAGTTATCAACAACCTCGAACACCATGTGATGCAAACCGGTACCATCATCAGTATCACCGATGTACATCCCGGGACGTTTACGAACTGCATCTAGGCCTTTCAGTACTTTAATACTGGAAGAATCATAGGTGTTTTCAGTGCTCATGGATCAGACTCCTGGCAGAACTGTTTATTCTTGATTTAAGGTCCCATGTTCCACGTGGAACGTTTTGATAAGGCTTTGTGGGGACCAACAATCCGCTATTTGATCTGCTTCAACAGCGGTAACAAAGACCTGACATTCTAATTCTTCTAGGAGGCTACATAAAGCTTTTCTGTGGTTAATATCCAGTTCTGCGCACAAATCGTCCACAAGGAAGATACAGGGGCGATTTGAGGCCTCTCGATAGATTTGTGCCTGTGCTAATTTAAGGGCACACACAACCATTTTCTGCTGCCCTCGGGATAAAACATCCATAGCTGGCTGGTTATTGGCTTTAATCCGCAAATCTGCTCGCTGTGGGCCCAGTTGTGTAAAACCCATCTTGAGATCACTTAACCAGCTTTCCTCAAGCAATTCTAAGTAATCTCTATCCTTACCCCAACCTTGATAAAAACCCATGCTTATACCTAGCTCAGGATTCAACCGATGCATAAACGTATCAAATACGGGTTTTAATCGCTTGATATAGCCCTGCCGATAACCATTAATGATATCTGCGTATTTTGAAAGGGACTCATGCCAAATTAACCTTTCCCCTTCACTGGCACCGCCATTACGCAATAATGCATTTCGAGTTTGATGTGCTTTTTTAAAATTACGCCATACATTGATAAAGTTTGGTTCCACGTGGAACACTCCCCAATCAATATACTCACGCCTTAGCTGAGGACTACCCTCAAGCAACCTAAACATGGTTGGATCAAGCAACTGAACAGGCAGAATTGACGCCAACTCTGCTGCACTTTGTAACCATTCGCCATTTAACTTAATTCGACGCTCCCCCTTCAGGTTGCGCTCAACACCTAGCTGATAATTGCTTTTTTCAAAGCCAAGCTTACAAAAAGCAGTAAAGGCTTCACTACCCTGTTGAATTAAGTTCTTTTGCTTGTGGGTTCGAAAACTTTTGCAGTACGCCAAATAATATATGGCTTCAAGTAAACTGGTTTTACCTGAGCCATTCTCACCGTATATCAAATTAATTTGAGCACTGGGTGTTATGGTTAAAGGGGATAAGTTACGCACCCCTTGCAGCATCAAACTATCAATACTCATAAGTCTTTGATTTTAAATAGCTTTTAAAAGGGATTTGGGGCATTGATTTTCTTATTAAAAAGCAAAAAAGGGGCTGTATTATCAGCCCCTTTTTCAATTAGATTTAAACGCCATATCGCTCGATATGTCGCTTTTATAATCTCATTGGCATAACAACATAAAGTGAGTCACCACCCTCTACTTCTTCCATCACAGCAGAAGAGTTAGCATCGGCCAGTGTCATCTTCATATCATCGCCATCAAGCACCGACAGCACATCTTGTAGGTAGCTTACATTAAACCCAATTTCTAAAGAGTCATATTGGTAGTCAACACCAATACTTTCTTCAGCTTGTTCTTGCTCAGGGTTATTAGCAACCACTTGAAGTGTGTTTTCATCTAACAGTAGACGTACACCACGGTACTTTTCGTTCGATAAGATAGCGGTGCGCTGGAAAACCTGACGAAGCGCTTGGCGATCAGCTATTAATACTTTATTACCATTACGAGGAATAACACGCTCATAATCAGGGAATTTCCCGTCAACCAGCTTAGAGGTGAAAATATATTCACCCACTTTCGCACGAATATGGTTATTGCTTAGCATTAACTCAACCGTGGCTTCTGGGTCTGTCATTAATTTCGCTAATTCTAAAACCGCTTTGCGAGGCACGATTACCTGGGTTTTGCCTTCCATCTCTAAAGAAACCGGCACACCACAAGTGGCAAGACGGTGACCATCCGTCGCAACCGCACGCAATTGGTCTGCTTTTACTTCTAATAACAAACCATTTAAATAATACCGAACGTCCTGTTGCGCCATGGCAAAGGCTGTACGGTCAATAACACGACGAAGCTGAGCCTGAGGCACATTCACTGTAATAGTGGCTTCTATGTCGTCTACGTTTGGAAATTCATTTGCAGGCAGGCTCGATAATACAAACTTACTGCGACCCGCTTGTAATTGAACTCGGTGATCATCTTGGCTAATCACAATGGTGCTTTGATCAGGCAAAGATTTACAAATATCCATTAATTTTTTAGCCGGTACCGTAATTTCACCGTCAACGCCTGCTTCTAACAGTTGCGCATTACCTACCATTTCAACTTCAAGGTCAGTACCAGTTAAAGATAACTGATCCCCTTTAACTTCAAGAAGAACGTTGGACAATACAGGTAACGTTTGACGACGTTCAACAACGCCAGCAACCAACTGTAGTGGCTTAAGTAGGGCTTCCCTAGTGATTGTGAGTTTCATGCCTTTCCCGCTCTTAACTGGTCAGTGACCGCAATAGGTTTTTATAATCTTCGCTTATGTCTGCGTTGGTTTCACGCAGTTCTTTTATTTTACGAACGCCATGCAGAACCGTGGTGTGATCCCGCCCACCAAATGCATTACCGATCTCAGGCAAGCTATGGTTGGTTAATTCTTTACTGAGTGCCATGGCCACTTGTCTTGGCCTAGCTACTGACCGAGAACGTCGTTTTGATAATAAATCGGCCACTTTAATTTTGTAATATTCGGCAACAATGCGTTGAATATTATCAATACTGACCTGCTTGTCTTGTAATGCCAATAGGTCTTTTAAGCTTTCTTTGATAAATGGCAATGTTATCTTAGATCCGGTGAAGGCGGCGTTGGCAATAACGCGTTTTAATGCCCCTTCTAGCTCACGCACATTGGATCGGATTTTCTGAGCAACAAAAAAGGCCGCTTCATGGGGAAGATCAATACCTTCCTGTTCAGCCTTCTTCATTAATATGGCTACACGGGTTTCTAACTCAGGTGGCTCAACCGCCACCGTTAGACCCCAACCAAAACGACTTTTAAGACGGTCTTCCAATCCATCGATTTCTTTGGGGTAGCGATCACAGGTCAAAATCATCTGCTGACCACCTTCTAATAAAGCATTAAAGGTGTGAAAGAATTCTTCTTGGCTGCGCTCTTTACCTGCAAAAAACTGAATATCATCGATCAATAAAGCATCAACCGAACGGTAATAACGCTTAAATTCATTAATTGCGTTTAATTGTAGGGCCTTCACCATATCAGCCACAAAGCGTTCAGAATGCAAATAAACCACTTTAGCATTGGGGTTTTGGCTTTGAATATGATTACCCACAGCGTGCATTAAGTGAGTTTTACCTAAACCAACCCCACCATATATAAAGAGTGGGTTGTAAGAACCACCTGCATTTTGCGAAACCTGCTGAGCAGCCGCATGAGCCAGTTGGTTGGATTTACCTTCAACAAACGTATCAAAGGTAAAACGTTTATTAAGGCTGCTCTGATGTTGAATACTGCCTTCAACTTGAACCTTACGTTTAGGCTCCTTAATAACAGCTGGGCTTGAAGCCTGAGGTTTAGCCGCTATTTGAGAGCTTTGTGCAGGCTCTGACGCGATTCGCGGCTCAACCTTTGGTTCAGGTTTAACTGGCGCAGGCGCGATAAAGGCAGGCGCACTAGATTGTGCCCCGATATCCAACTGAAACGACAAAACTTGCCCACCATTCAATTCTTCAAGCAAAGATTGAATACGGTTAGAAAATTTATCTTTCACCCAATCCTTAACAAATCGGTTTGGGGCAGACACAACCAAGCCAGAATCAGTTTCACTGGCTCTTAGTGGGCGTATCCAAGTATTAAATTGTTGTGCCGGTAACTCATCTTGCAAGCACCTGACGCATTCATCCCATAATGCCAGCACGGCTGGACTCCATCTTTAAACAGCAGAGCATTGTACCAATTTTATTAAAGTTATCCACAGAAACCCTGTTAAACTGTTGTGGATTACATATGTGTATAAACGGGACGGAATTGTGAATAACCACTAAAAGATTACCTGTTGTGTATAACCACTCATTTCATCAACAAGTTATCTTGCAGTTTTACTCAGTTTTTACGTTCTATATACAAGGGTTATCATCTCTGTAAAGCATTGTATTTAAAGGGCTAAAAGCACTTATACACAGATTTTAACGTTACTAATATTAATAACTAATCATAAAAAACATATAAAACATACATATATATTTATTTTATATTCTTAATCACATGTAAAAAAATAAAACGGCTTCAGAATAAATATATTCGAATTAACCAAAAGATTGATTGAATACATTGTGTGTTTTCAATACAATCCGCTCCCTAATTTTTATTGATAACCAGTTTGAGAGACAAGGCATGAAACGTACTTTTCAACCTAGCGTCCTAAAGCGCAAGCGTACTCACGGCTTCCGCGCACGTATGGCAACTAAAAGCGGCCGCCAAATTTTGGCTCGTCGTCGTGCCAAAGGCCGTAAGCAACTTACTGCTTAATCGCAATGACCAGCACGGTATTCCCGCGCCACGTTAGACTTCTGACGGCTGGGGATTATCGAAGGGTATTCGACCAAGCAGACGCCAAAGCCCAATCGAAACAGATCTTAATTCTAGCAAGACGAAATGAATTAGGCGCTGCAAGACTGGGCTTAGTTGTGGCGAAGAAACATGCCAAACGTGCCGTTGATCGCAATCAGATTAAACGCATCGTGAGGGAGAGTTTTCGCCATCACCAGTTCGAGTTAGAAAACTTTGATTGTGTTGTACTGTCGCGAGCCGGTGCAAAAGATTTGGATAAGTCCGAATTAAGACACATGGTGGACCAACTTTGGACACGGTTAAGGCAAAAACCAAATGGCAACCGTTCCAGACAAAAACCACGTAAGCGATAAACCTTCGGTTTTGACCAATTTTATTGCCTTACCTATCCGTTTTTACCGCATTGGTATCAGTCCTTTGTTACCAAGTCGTTGCCGTCACCTCCCTACTTGTTCAGAATACGCCCTCGAAGCACTAGAAATGCATGGTCCTTTCCGTGGTCTGTGGCTAAGTATTAAGCGAATTGGACGATGTCATCCGTGGGGCACCCATGGATATGACCCAGTTCCCCATAAAGAATTATCTAATAAGAGCTAATTAACAATGGATGCAAGAAGAGCAATCATTCTGATCGGCATAGCAGTAATTTCGTATATGCTGGTATTGCAGTGGAATGACGATTACGGCAAGCGCCCTGTTACACAAAACGTTATGACATCACAATCATCGGTGTCGTCATCCCCTGATATTTCATCGGGTCAGTCACAATCTGCTAACCAAGATATTCCTGATGTAAGCAGTGATGAGCCTAAGCTTGAAGAAGCCAGCTTGGTTACCTCTACTGACTTAATTGAAGTGCAAACTGATGTATTAGATATCCGTATTAACTCTCAAGGCGGTGATATCGTTTATGCGGCGTTAAAAGCATTTCCTCAATCTCTTGAAGATAAAAACATTCCATTTGTTTTATTAGAACAAAGCAACATGCGCACGTTTGTGGCACAAAGTGGTTTAGTGGGCCAAGACGGAATTGATAAAAACGGTCGTGCGTTATTTTCGACTTCAAGCAGTCAGTATCAAATGGCTGATGGTGAAGATGAATTAGTGGTTACCCTTTCAGTTGTTAAAAACGACGTAACCATCAATAAAGTATTCAAGTTTAAGCGTGGTAATTACTTGGTTGATGTGGGTTATGAGGTGAATAACCAGTCGGCTAATGCTTGGAAAGCCAATTTCTATGCTCAGTTCAAGCGTGATAAAAGCCCTGACCCGTCTAGCATGGAATCTATGGGAATGGCGTCATACTTAGGTGCGGCGGTTACTCGTCCTTCTGAGCGTTATTTCAAAATTGATTTTGATGATATGGAAGAAGCACGCTTTAAAGAAACCATCCAAGGTGGTTGGGCTGCATTTTTACAGCATTACTTCTTAAGTGCTTGGGTACCCAATGCTGATCAGACTCATACTTACAATACCCGTAAAGCGGGCAACAACTACATTGTCGGTTACTATGACGAAGCATTGAATGTAGCTGCTGGCGAGCAGTCATCTACTTTCACCAGCTTATACCTTGGCCCTAAAGACCAGGACCGTTTAGCTGAAATTTCTCCTAACTTAGAATTAACTGTCGATTATGGTTGGTTATGGTGGGTGGCCCAGCCGCTATTCTGGTTACTACAAATGATTCACAGCATTGTAGGCAACTGGGGCTGGTCGATTATCTTCCTAACCATTTTAGTGAAGCTTGCGTTCTTCCCGTTATCGGCCACCAGTTATCGTTCAATGGCCAACATGCGTCGTGTGGCACCAAAGTTGACTGCACTACGTGAGCAATATGGTGAAGATCGTCAGAAATTAAGCCAAGAAATGATGGGCTTGTATAAGAAAGAAAAGATCAATCCACTAGGGGGTTGTTTACCGATTCTTGTGCAAATGCCAGTATTCATCGCACTTTATTGGGTATTAATGGAGTCGGTTGAATTACGCCAAGCACCGTTCATGTTCTGGTTACAAGATCTATCGATTAAAGACCCGTATTTTATTCTGCCGTTGATCATGGGTGCGAGCATGTTTGTACAAATGCAACTTAACCCAACACCGCCAGACCCAATGCAGGCGAAAGTGATGAAGTTAATGCCTGTGATCTTTACGGTATTCTTCTTGTTCTTCCCAGCCGGTCTTGTGCTTTACTGGGTTGTGAATAACTTGTTATCGATCGCGCAGCAATATTACATTACTAAGCAAATCGAAAACGAAAGTAAGTAACAAATAGGGCAGATAATCTGCCCTTTTTTCGATTATAAGCGTCGGACGTCCGGCGCCTGACGTCAGACGCTTCTATGCAACTCAACACAGATACCATTGCTGCCATTGCCACTGCACCTGGACGAGGTGGCGTGGGCATCGTGCGCGTATCAGGACCTAAAGCAAAAGCCATTGCTGATAGCATGCTGGGTTTTGTGCCTAAAGCCCGCTACGCCCATTACTGCTCGTTTAATGACGAACACGCACAAACCCTTGATGAAGGTTTGGCGTTGTATTTTGAAGGACCTAATTCATTCACTGGTGAAGACGTATTAGAGCTTCAAGGGCATGGCGGCCCCGTGGTATTAGATTTTATCTTAAAGCGCGTGTGTGAGCTTGGTGCACGCCCTGCTCGTCCAGGTGAGTTTAGTGAACGTGCTTTTTTAAACGACAAAATGGATTTAACACAAGCTGAAGCCATTGCCGATTTAATTGACTCCGCATCGGAACAAGCAGCTCGCTGTGCGGTGCGCTCATTACAAGGTGCTTTTAGTAAACGAGTACACGAACTGGTTGAAAGCTTAATTGGTCTACGTATTTATGTAGAAGCCGCCATTGATTTTCCTGAAGAAGAAATCGACTTCTTAAGTGATGGCAAAGTAGAAGCGGATTTAAAAGCGGTGATGGCCAACCTTGCCAGTGTGATGCAAGAAGCCAATCAAGGCACTCTTCTGCGTGAAGGCATGAACGTGGTGATTGCTGGTCGCCCTAATGCCGGTAAATCCTCTTTGTTAAACGCCCTTTCAGGTCGTGACACCGCCATTGTGACCCATATCGCAGGTACCACTCGTGATGTGTTGCGTGAACATATTCACATTGATGGCATGCCGTTGCACATTATTGATACCGCCGGTTTGCGCGATACTCCAGACGAAGTGGAAAGCATTGGTATCGAGCGCGCTTGGAATGAAATAAAACAAGCGGATCGCGTACTACTCATGGTGGATGGCACCGAAACCACATCCACCGAGCCTCATGATATCTGGCCAGATTTTGTGGATCGTCTACCTCATCCTGAACGCATCACGGTTATCCGTAATAAAGCAGATCTAACCGGTGAACAATCTGGATTTATGCCAAGCCAAGGCTCAACCGTAATCAGCATCTCAGCCAAAGATGGTGTGGGTGTGCAGACTCTGCGTGAACATTTAAAAACCGTGATGGGGTTTGATGCCGCCAGCGAGGGTGGCTTCATTGCCCGTCGTCGTCATATTGATGCCTTAAACCAAGCTAAAACGTTTTTAGATAACGGCTTAGATCAGCTACTGGGTGCCAGCGCTGGTGAGTTGTTAGCAGAAGATTTACGCATGGCACAAAATGCATTAAATGAAATTACCGGTGAGTTTACCAGTGACGACTTGCTGGGTAAGATTTTTGGAAGCTTTTGTATTGGTAAGTAATATTATTTAATAGAAGTCATAAAAAAACGCAGCTCAGGCTGCGTTTTTTTATGTGTGTTAATTACTGATAAAACTCAGGGGAATGTTTGATTGTCTGGTTTTGTTCTTTATCGTGTTGAATCCAAAATTGAGCACCTTTGGCGTCGGTAAACTGCTCAATCACTTCCATGGCTGCAAGGGTTTGTTCTTTATCAAAATTAAAAGACGGCACACGGCGATGTTCACGATTTTTTGTGAAGTGATAAAGGTCTCCGGATAAAACAACTGGCCCTGTTTCTTCAAGATTTAAAAACAGTACTTGATGGCCAGGGGTGTGACCTGGTGCGCTTTTAATTACGACTTTGCCATCACCAAATACATCATGGTCACCGTTTAATACTTTGATTTTGCTTTTATCTAATTGAGCATAACTTGGCGGGTTAAAACCAAACTTTGTTGGGTCTTCACCAAATGCCGCGTCGTATTCAGCTTGTTGGATAAGCAAAGAGGCGTTACCAAACAGGTTGGCATTGCCTGTGTGGTCACCGTGAAAATGGGAAATACCAATAAAGTTAATGTCTTCTGGGTTGATGTTAATTGCGGCTAATTGATCAGACAGTGGATGAGTGACCGTTAGTTTTAACTTTCCACCAAAAGCTTCAGCACCCTCAGAACCCAGTGCATCGGCTAAACCTGTATCCCAAATCATAGAGCCCTTATTGTGTTGGATCAGATAACAGCTATTGGTTAGGTGTTTGGTTTCACCTTCATCAACGCCTGGTGAAAAAATTGAGATATCTCGTACTTCAACATTGCCACAATTAAATACATGCAAGGTTACATCGGGTTGTTTTGAGCTGCAGGCGCTTAAAAGTACGCTTGAGATCAATGCTATTGTGAAAGTTTTCAATTTCATTGTGTTTCCTTACGAATTTTGAGTTCAATAAAAGTGTATTGTGCGAAAAACGTCATGACAATGTTATACGCAAGACGGATGAATATTGGATTCATATCTATCCACAGAATAAAAACTGTGAGTAACGTGTCTATATCCTCTGGTGAAGCTTTTGATAAATAAACACGTTTTTAAGAATTTAATCATTAATAAACAGTGAAAGTGGCCTATTGTGAGTTACAAATGCCCTGTGTATAAGCTGTTAGTTAGTGTGGGTAAGTCTCCAATTAAGTTGTGTATAACTGCTATTAAGGCCTAAAACCAAGGTTATCGAAAATATGTGGATAACCTTTGGTTTTAGCGTTTGTAAACAATGTTCACTTGAAACAAAAATTGATCCATTCAGTGTGGATATAATTTAGGGTTAGGTTTGATTGGTGGTTTATTTACCCACAGATTGTGTTGTTGATAAGTTGGGGGTAACTTCAATTCGACCATTAATGGTGGTGTAGTCCAGCCCGATAATGCGATTCAACACACCGAGAAAACTGGTCATATCGTCAGGGGTGCTGATCAAAGTATCAATGGTCGCCCCTTGTGGCATAAGGGCCATAGCCCGTTCTTGGCTGTCACCACCTGGGATCTGCAAAAATAGAAAATTGAAGTTTTCAGCGTGAGCCATATAGGTTGTTTCTGTGGTTCTAAGGCCTGAACAGCCTGTTAATAACGTTAAACCCAGTGTGCATAAAATAAGTGTTTTCATCGTGGTCTTCCAATTTGAGTGTCTGTAGCACCAGTTTTGACAGATCAAGGAAATAAAATCTAGGCTCAGAGCGGATTAGCGCTATATGTAGCCGGTTGTGTCTAGCGTCTGACGTCCCCTATCTATATAATGCCCGCCCTGGTGAATTTTTGAGCAATAAATAATCAAATTTATTGACTCGTTTAGTATGTGCAGAGGTGATTGCGTGGATTTTCCAAAGTGTTATGACGTGATTGTAGTGGGCGGTGGCCATGCTGGTACCGAGGCCTGCTTGGCTGCTGCACGTATGGGGTGTAAAACCCTATTAATTACCCACAGTATTGAAACCGTTGGTGTGATGTCTTGTAACCCAGCCATAGGTGGTATTGGCAAGTCCCACCTAGTGAAAGAAATAGATGCCTTTGATGGGGCTATGGCTCGTGCCACCGATAAAGGCGGTATTCAGTTTCGTACCCTTAATAGTCGCAAAGGCCCTGCGGTGCGTGCTACTCGTGCCCAAGCAGACCGTGCTTTATATAAAGCCGCAATTCGTGAGATTGTGGAAAACCAGCCTAATCTAGAGTTTTTCCAACAAGCCTGTGACGATTTAATTGTTGAAGGCGATACCGTAAAAGGTGTAGTGACCCAAGCAGGCATTCGTATTTATGCGGACTCAGTGGTGCTAACCACAGGGACCTTCTTAGGTGGGGTTATCCACATTGGTTTGGATAATTATCAGGGTGGCCGTGCAGGTGACCCGCCATCTAACGCATTATCAAAACGTTTACGTGAATTACCGTTTAATGTGGGCCGTTTAAAAACTGGTACCCCTGCTCGTATTGATGCGCGCAGTGTGGATTTCTCCGTGATGCAGCGCCAGCCCGGTGATGCCATTACGCCGGTTATGTCGTTTATGGGCAGCCAAGCGGATCATCCAGAGCAGATCGACTGTTTTATTACCCATACCAATGAAAAAACCCACGACATTATTCGGGGTGGTTTAGACCGCAGCCCAATGTATTCAGGTGTTATAGAGGGAGTGGGTCCTCGCTATTGCCCGTCTATTGAAGACAAGGTTATGCGTTTTGCGGATAAAAACTCCCACCAGATTTTTGTCGAACCTGAAGGTTTATCCACACACGAATTGTATCCAAATGGCATCAGCACCAGCTTGCCGTTTGATGTGCAAGTGGCATTGATTCATAGCATGAAGGGCTTTGAAAACGCGCATATAACCCGCCCAGGTTACGCCATTGAGTATGATTATTTTAATCCACAGGATCTCAAACACAGCTTAGAAACCAAGCATATGAATGGTTTATTTTTTGCTGGTCAAATTAACGGCACAACCGGTTATGAAGAAGCCGGAGCACAAGGCTTGTTGGCCGGTACCAATGCTGCCCTGCGTAGCATGGAAAAAGACGCATGGTATCCGCGTCGTGATGAAGCGTATCTTGGTGTGCTTGTGGATGACTTAATCACCATGGGCACCAACGAGCCATACCGCATGTTTACCTCCCGTGCGGAGTACCGTTTGATTCTTCGCGAAGACAATGCCGATTTACGACTAACCGAAAAAGGTCGCGAGCTTGGTTTGGTGGGCGATGAGCGTTGGGCTGCGTTTTGTGAAAAACGAGAAGCCATTGAACGTGAAACTCAGCGCTTAAAAAGCACTTGGATTCAGCCAAATAGCACAGAGGCTAAACAGCTAGATGACCTGGTTAAAACACCGTTAACCCGTGAATACAGTTTAATGGATTTGCTAAAGCGCCCTGAAATTGAATACAAAGATTTAGCCAATCTTAAAGGTGAAGCGGTTGCTGACCCACAAGTGTCTGAGCAGGTACAAATTGCGGCTAAATATGAAGGTTATATTGTGCGTCAGCTTGAAGAGATCGAGCAAATGCGCCGCTACGAAGACACCTTGTTACCAAAAGAATTAGACTATTCAAAAGTAGGTGGTTTAAGTAACGAGATTGTGCAAAAGCTATCTACTATGCAGCCTGAAACCTTAGGTACCGCAAGCCGTATTCAAGGGGTGACACCAGCGGCGTTAAGTCAATTGCTGATCTATTTGAAAAAGCATCATAGTGTGCAGAAGCAGTCAGCTTAGAGTTAAGTCAGACGTCTGACCTTGGGCGTCTGGTGCTTTACCTTAGTAAATAGTTATAAATCTCCTGTTGCGATTACATTCTAGTTGCATGAAAAGCAGAAAAGTTTAGCGTCTGACGTCTGACTCCCGACGTCCGACTCATTAGGACAAACATGTACGACGCACTATTAAAAACGGGTCTGATCAAACAAGGCCTTGAGTTAAGCGAAGATAAAATCCAATTACTACTGGATTACCATGCGCTCTTGGTGAAATGGAATAAAGCCTACAACTTGACCGCAGTGCGTGATCCACAAGAAATGATCAGCCGACATTTGCTCGACAGCTTAAGTATCATTCCTCATATCACAGGTGAGCGCATATTAGACGTGGGTACGGGCCCAGGGTTACCAGGTATTCCTATGTCTATTTGTTTTCCAGAAAAACAATTCACCCTGCTTGATAGCAACGGCAAAAAAACACGCTTTTTAACCCAGAGCAAAATTGAGCTTAAGCTGACCAATATGACACCGGTACAATCTCGCATCGAGTCATTTGAAGCGCCGTTATTTGATGCCATTACTTCCCGTGCGTTTGCTACGTTAAAAGACATGGTGGATGGCAGTATTCATCTACTCAAACCGGATGGGTATTTTTACGCCATGAAAGGCATTTATCCAGAGGGTGAAATACAGCAATTGGATGATCGTGTGACTGTGGTAGACTGTTTTGCTTTGCACGTTCCCGGTGAAGATGGCGAACGTCATTTGGTTAAAATTAGAAAAGTCTAAGACGTAGCGTCGAATGATTTTTTAATTCATGTGGGAGGGCGCTTGCGCGCGACGAGGATTTAAAACCTGCTAGAGTCGCGCGCAAGCGCCCTCCCACAACTAAAAGAATAAATAGCGTCACTGACGCCTGACAAAAAGGTGTTTCAATTGGGTCGAATCATTGCGGTAGCCAATCAAAAAGGCGGTGTGGGGAAAACCACCACCACGGTAAACTTGTCCGCGTCCTTGGTGGCCACCAAGCGTAAAGTGTTGGTCATTGATTTAGATCCTCAAGGTAACGCCACCATGGGTAGTGGTGTCAATAAACATGAACTTGAACTATCGGTTTATGACTTATTGGTTGAAGGTAACTCGGTTGATGAAGTGAAAGTAGCAACCGATCCTGCAGGCTACGATGTGATACCTGCCAACGGTGATTTAACCGCAGCAGAAGTTGCCTTAATGGAGCTAGAACATAAAGAACGCCGTTTGAAAATGGCGTTAGATGCGGTAAAAGATCAATACGATTATATCTTGATCGACTGCCCCCCTTCTTTGAATATGCTGACGGTCAACGCCTTTGTGGCAGCCGATGGCATTATTATTCCTATGCAGTGCGAGTACTATGCACTGGAAGGGTTAAGTGCATTAATGAGCACCATTGAACGCATTAAACAAATCAATCCAGAACTTGAGATTGATGGTTTACTGCGCACCATGTATGACCCTCGTGCAAGCTTAACCACAGATGTATCATCACAATTAATCAATCATTTTGGCGATAAAGTTTACGGTACTGTGATTCCCCGTAATATTCGCTTAGCAGAAGCACCGAGCTACGGCATGCCTGTGTTGTGTTACGATAAAACGTCTCGCGGTGCAGTGGCTTACTTAGCGTTAGCCGGTGAAGTAAATCGTAAAAACAAATCGGTAGAACATTAATATTTCTTTTAAATAAGCGGCAACAAGAACATGGCAAAAAAACGTGGATTAGGTGGAATGGGTTTGGATGCCCTGCTGGCAGGGGCCGCCAGCCAAAATAAAGCGCAAAACACACACGCAGAAGACGCCACAACCGATACCGCTTTTAGCAAAGATGTTCTTAAGCAGCTGCCGGTCGAATACCTACAGCCGGGTCAATACCAGCCTCGTAAAGACATGCACCCAGAGGGCTTAGAAGAACTTGCCGCGTCTATAAAAGCGCAAGGCATCATGCAGCCCATTGTTGTTAGAGCAATTAGCGCCACTAGCAATAAGACCAAATACGAAATCATTGCCGGTGAACGCCGTTGGCGTGCCGCGCAAATGGCCGGCCTGCATGAAGTACCGGCTATTATTCGCGATGTAGCCGATGATGCTGCCATTGCCATGGCGTTAATAGAAAACATCCAGCGTGAAAATTTAAACCCTATGGAAGAAGCCGTAGCTCTGCATCGCTTACAAGTGGAGTTTGAGTTAACCCAGCAGCAAGTGGCGGATGCGGTGGGTAAAAATCGAGTGACGGTTACCAATCTATTGCGTTTAATGAATTTAAACGACGATGTGCGAACGCTACTTGAACATGGTGACATCGAGATGGGTCACGCGCGCGCGCTTTTGGGTTTACAGGGTGAACACCAAAGTGAAGCGGCTCGCCAAGTGGTAGCAAAAGCCCTAACCGTTCGTCATACAGAAGCTTTAGTACGTACATGGCATGAACAAAAACAAGCCCCAGCCAAACCAAAAGCGGACCCTGATATTCAACGCTTAGAAGGCAGTTTAGGTGAGCGCTTGGGTGCCAAGGTTGAATTGAAGCACAACCATAAAGGCCAGGGAAAGCTAGTCATTAGCTATTCAAGCCTTGATGAGTTAGATGGTATTTTAAATCACATCAAATAGCGCAAGCTAAGCCGGCCATTGAAATTTCAATGGCCGCCCTATTTCATTGCTAAACCCAATTAAGCCAACTACACTGCCTCACCATTGTGCATTTTTTGTTCGCAAGGGTTGTGTGCATACAGAGAAATGCTCAATTTAAATGCGAATAAAGTGAATGGCTGGTTGAAGCTAAGCGATATAGCCAATATAATTCTGCCCGCCTATTTTTGGGTAATTGATCTAAATCATCAGCGATAATTGGCGCAGTTAGCCATTGGAGAAAGCGTGAGTCAGACCATACAACGCCCTCCAGTATTTAGGATCACCCTGTTTCAGCTGGGGTTGAGTGGCTTGATTGCCCTCTTGTTTATGTTGAAAAGCCAAGAGGCTGCGGTCTCAGCTTTGGCGGGCGGCATGATATGTACCGTCCCAAATGCCTACTTTATATATAAGGCATTTAAATACAGCGGGGCACGACAGATAGATTACGTACTGCGTTCACTATATCAGGGCGGTACTTGGAAAATCGTGTTAACCGCAATTGGGTTTGCAGCGGCGTTTAAGTTGATAAACCCTGTGGATTTTATGGCGTTGTTCAGTGCGTTTATTGCTGTGCAGGCCACGAGCGTTTTCGCATCAAGAATTGCAAATTTATAAACCTTTAAAAGAAGAGTGTGGCATATGGCAGGTACTTCCTCTACCGACTACATAAAACACCATCTTACCAATTTAACCTACGGCGAACTGCCTGCTGGTTATGAGCGTGCAGATGGTACCGTTATGACTGAGAGTTCTTGGACTCTTGCACAAACAGCACAAGAAGCCGGTGATATGGGTTTCATGGCGCTTCACGTAGATAGCTTGGCATGGTCTATCGGCCTTGGTGCTTTGCTAATGTTCATCTTTTGGCGTGCAGCAAAAAGTGTGACCACTGGTGTGCCATCTGGCATGCAAAACTTCGTTGAAAGCCTAGTTGAATTTGTGGATAACACTGTAAAAGAGAGCTTCCACGGTCGCAATCCTCTTGTAGGCCCGCTTTCTTTAACCATCTTTACTTGGGTATTCATGATGAATCTTATGGATTTGATTCCTGTGGACATCGTGCCTAAGTTGTTTGAACTTTCATGGGCCGCTGCGGGTAATGACCCTCACCATGCATTCATGAAAATCGTACCGTCTACCGATCCAAACATTACCGCAGGTCTTGCACTATCTGTATTCGCCCTAATGATCTTCTACGGCATTAAAGTAAAAGGCATCGGCGGCTTTGTGGGTGAATTAACTCTACACCCATTTAATGCGAAGAACCCGCTTGTACAAGCTCTGTTTATTCCAGTGAACTTTACTCTAGAAGTACTAGGCTTGATTGCTAAGCCTATCTCTCTAGCACTGCGTCTATTCGGTAATATGTATGCAGGTGAGATGATATTCATTTTGATCGCGCTAATGTTCTCAGCCGGTTTAGCAATGGGTATTTTCGGTGGTGCTTTACAGTGGGCATGGGCTGTGTTCCATATCCTAGTAATTACACTACAAGCGTTCATTTTTATGATGCTAACAATTGTATATATGAGCATGGCTCACGAAGATCACTAGGCGATGACGTTAAGGCTTACTAGCGTAAGCCTTGGATGTTAGAACTGAACTGAAAACGATTTTTAACCCTTTAACTTAACCGTTAATTTTAACCTTAACCCTAACCTTAAATAGGAAACTACTATGGAAATGATTTACATCGCAGCCGCAATCATGATCGGTCTTGGTGCACTAGGCACTGGTATCGGCTTTGCTCTTCTTGGCGGTAAGCTTTTAGAATCTACAGCTCGTCAACCTGAGCTAGGTCCACAACTTCAAACTAAAACCTTCCTAATGGCTGGTCTACTTGATGCTGTGCCTATGATCGGTGTTGGTATCGCTATGTACCTTATCTTCGTTGTTGCAGGTTAATTTTTAACTTTACAACTAAAAAACAACGAATTAGAGGACTAAGGCGTGAATATTAATTTGACTCTGATCGGCCAGATCATCGCCTTTGCTGTTTTCGTTGCCTTCTGCATGAAATTTGTTTGGCCTCCGCTAATCAATGCAATGCAAGAACGTGCAAAGAAAATTGCGGATGGTTTGGATGCAGCAAATCGTGCAGAACGTGATTTGAAATTGGCTCAAGAAAAAGCCACTTCTCAAATGCGTGAAGCAAAAGAGCAAGCTGCCCAGATCATTGAGCAAGCGAACAAGCGCGCTAGCCAAATCATTGATGAAGCCAAAGATACGGCTCGTCAAGAAGGTGAGCGTCTTAAAGCCGCAGCTCAAGCGGAAATTGATCAAGAAGTTAACCGCGCGAAAGAAACTCTTCGTACTCGAGTTTCAGCACTAGCAGTAGCCGGCGCTTCTAAAATCCTGGAAACCTCAATTGATGTTGAGAAGCACAATGCGCTTCTTGATAAATTGGCAGAAGAGCTATAAGCGAGGTTTACCATGGCTGAACTTTCAACATTGGCACGTCCATACGCGAAAGCAGCCTTCCAAGCAGCTGTTGACGCTGGTGCATTGCAAGCATGGTCTACCATGCTTTCAGTCGCCAGCAATGTCGCCCAACAAGACCAGGTAGAAGAAGTTTTATCTAACCCAAGTCTTACAGGCGCACAGCAAGCTCAAACATTTATCGATGTTTGTGGTGATATTTTGAACGAATCAGGTCAAAACCTGGTTAACGTTCTAGCGGAAAACAAACGTATTTCCCTACTACCACAAATTTTCGAGCAATTTGAGCACTTGAAGGCCGAGCTAGAAAAAGCCGTAGATGTAGAAATCATCTCCGCTATCGAAGTAACGGACGATACTAAGCAAAAATTGACTCAAGCTCTCAAAGTCAAACTTGATAAAGACGTACGTGTAACTACTTCTGTTGATTCAACATTAGTAGGCGGCGCCATCATCCGTGCGGGTGATATGGTGATCGACGGTACTCTTAAAGGCAAGTTGGCCAAGTTAGCCGAAGCGATGAACTCCTGAGTTTGAGGGATAAAGCATGCAGCAACTAAATCCTAGCGAAATTAGCGATGTGATCAAAAGCCGTATCGAGAAACTTGATACGTCTTCTGAAGCTCGCACCGAAGGTACCATTGTATCCGTCGCTGACGGTATCGTGCGTATCCACGGACTAGCCGACGTAATGTACGGCGAAATGATTGAATTTGATGGCGGCCTATACGGCATGGCTCTTAACTTAGAGCGTGATTCTGTAGGCGCAATCGTATTGGGTGATTACCTACCTTTACAAGAAGGCCAAAAGGCTCGTTGTACTGGTCGTATCCTTGAAGTACCAACTGGTCCTGAACTATTAGGCCGTGTTGTAGATGCTCTAGGTAACCCAATTGATGGGAAAGGCCCAATTGAAGCAAAAACGACTTCTCCAGTAGAACGTATTGCTCCAGGCGTAATTTCTCGTAAATCAGTAGATCAACCTGTGCAAACTGGTTATAAATCAGTGGATGCAATGGTTCCTGTTGGCCGTGGCCAGCGTGAACTTATCATCGGTGACCGTCAGACTGGTAAAACAGCGATGGCAATCGATGCGATCATCAACCAAAAAGACTCTGGCATTAAGTGTGTATACGTAGCCATCGGTCAGAAGCAATCTTCTATTGCGAACGTTGTTCGTAAACTTGAAGAGCACGGCGCAATGGAAAACACCATTATCGTTGCCGCTTCTGCTTCTGATCCTGCTTCTATGCAGTTCTTATCGCCATACGCTGGTTGTGCAATGGGTGAATACTTCCGTGACCGCGGTGAAGACGCACTAATCGTATATGATGATTTGACTAAACAAGCTTGGGCTTACCGTCAAATTTCATTGCTATTGAAACGTCCTCCTGGTCGTGAAGCATACCCTGGTGACGTATTCTATTTGCACTCTCGTCTATTAGAGCGTGCATCTCGCGTAAATGCGAACTACGTTGAGCAGTTCACCAATGGTGAAGTGAAAGGTCAAACCGGTTCTTTAACTGCGTTACCGATCATCGAAACTCAAGGTGGTGACGTATCTGCGTTCGTACCAACTAACGTTATCTCCATTACTGATGGTCAGATCTTCTTAGAAACTAACCTATTCAATGCGGGTATTCGTCCTGCAATGAACGCCGGTATCTCTGTATCGCGTGTTGGTGGTTCTGCACAAACTAAGATCATCTCTAAATTAGGTGGTGGTATCCGTCTAGCCTTGGCTCAGTACCGTGAACTAGCAGCGTTTGCTGCCTTCGCATCTGACCTAGATGACGCGACTCGTGCCCAGCTTGAGCACGGTAAAACTGTTACTGAGCTAATGAAGCAGAAGCAGTACGCGCCAATGTCTGTAGCTGAAATGGCAATTATGCTATTCGCTGCAAACGAAGGTTATCTAAAAGACGTAGCCGTAGAAAAAATCGCAGACTTCGAAGCTGCTCTTCTTTCTTACGCCCACGCAGAGTTCAAAGACCTAGTTAATCTGATTAACGGTGCCGGTAAATATGGCGACGATGAGAAGAATGGTCTTAAAGACTTACTTGAGAAATTTAAGGCAACTCAAACCTACTAAGCTTCGGCTTAGTCGGTTCGCCGAGTAGATAATAGGGGCAGTCATATGGCAGTCGGAAAAGAGATTAAGCAGAAAATCGGCAGTATTAACAATACGCGCAAGATTACATCTGCAATGGAAATGGTAGCAGCATCGAAAATGCGTAAAGCGCAAACTCGTATGTCTGCTGGCCGTCCATATGCGGAAAAAATCCGCGCGGTAGTGGGCCACGTTGCCAGTGCTACCAGTGAATACCGTCATGCCTATCTGCAAGAGCGAGAAGTAAAGCGCGTTGGTTACATCGTAATTACTTCTGACCGTGGCCTATGTGGTGGCTTGAACACCAACTTGCTACGTAGTTTGATGAAAGAAATGAAGCAGTTCCACAACGACAAAGTTGAAGTGGATATTTGTGCCATTGGCCAAAAAGGTGTTTCGTTCTTCAAGAACTTCGGTGGCAATGTTGTTGCAGCCAAAACCCACTTGGGCGATGCGCCAGCAGTACATGATTTAATCGGTAGCGTTAAGGTGATGCTAGATGCATTCGATAACGGCGAAATTGACCGCATATATATAGCGGGTAATGAGTTCGTTAACACCATGACGCAAAAACCAACCGTTAGACAACTTTTACCGCTTGAAGCTAAGCAAGATAAAGCATTGAGTGGCCATTGGGATTACATCTACGAACCAGACGCCGAGCTATTGCTTGACGATTTATTGATTCGTTACATGGAGTCTCAGGTATATCAAGCCGTTGTTGAAAACACAGCGTGTGAGATGGCTGCAAGGATGTTGGCGATGAAAGCCGCAACCGACAATGCGGGTGACTTCATTAAAGAGCTGAACTTGTTATACAACAAAGCTCGTCAGGCAGCGATTACACAAGAGATCTCAGAGATCTGTAGTGGCGCAGCAGCGGTATAGGCTTGCAGATTAAAGGTTTATAAGAGGATTTAACAATGAGTAGCGGAAAGGTCGTACAGATCATCGGCGCTGTAATCGACGTGGAATTCCCACGCGATTCAGTACCAAAAGTATATGACGCGCTTAAAGTTGAAGGCGGAGAAATCACGCTAGAAGTTCAACAACAGCTAGGTGACGGTATCGTACGTACCATCGCCATGGGTTCTACAGAAGGCCTAAAGCGCGGTTTAACAGCTGAAAACACAAACGGTCCTATTCAAGTACCAGTTGGTCTTGAAACACTAGGTCGTATCATGGACGTGCTTGGCCGTCCTATCGATGAGTGTGGTGAAATTGGTGAGAAAGAAGTTGCTTCTATCCACCGTAAAGCCCCATCTTTCGATGAACAAGCTAACTCTACAGATTTGCTAGAGACTGGTATCAAAGTAATCGACTTGGTTTGCCCATTCGCTAAGGGTGGTAAAGTAGGTCTGTTCGGTGGTGCCGGTGTTGGTAAAACTGTAAACATGATGGAATTAATCAACAACATCGCAAAAGCGCACTCAGGTTTATCTGTATTCGCTGGTGTTGGTGAGCGTACTCGTGAAGGTAACGATTTCTACTACGAAATGGCTGAGTCTGGTGTTGTAAACCTAGACGACAAAACCAAATCTAAAGTAGCGATGGTTTACGGACAAATGAATGAGCCACCGGGTAACCGTTTACGCGTAGCGTTGACTGGTCTAACCATGGCTGAGAAATTCCGTGACGAAGGTAAAGACGTTCTACTATTCGTAGATAACATTTACCGTTACACACTTGCGGGTACTGAAGTATCTGCACTTCTAGGTCGTATGCCTTCTGCGGTAGGTTACCAGCCAACTCTTGCTGAAGAGATGGGTGTACTACAAGAGCGTATTACCTCGACTAAAACTGGTTCGATCACCTCTATCCAAGCGGTATATGTACCTGCGGATGATATGACGGATCCAAGCCCAGCGACTACCTTCGCTCACTTGGACTCAACTGTATCTCTGTCTCGTGAAATCGCTTCTAAAGGTATCTACCCTGCAATCGATCCACTAGACTCTACCTCTCGTCAGTTAGACCCTCTAGTAATCGGTCAAGAGCACTACGACGTAGCTCGTGGCGTTCAAACTGTATTGCAGCGTTACAAAGAACTGAAAGATATCATTGCCATTCTAGGTATGGATGAGCTATCTGAAGAAGATAAGCAAACTGTATCTCGTGCACGTAAGATTGAGCGTTTCTTGTCTCAGCCTTTCCACGTGGCAGAAATCTTCACAGGCGCACCTGGTAAGTACGTTTCTTTGAAAGAAACTATCCGTGGCTTTAAAGGTATTCTTGAAGGTGAATTCGATTCTCTACCAGAGCAAGCGTTCTACATGGTAGGTACAATCGAAGAAGCAATCGAGAAAGCTAAAACCTTCTAATAGGAGAGAAAGCTATGGCAATGACGGTTCACTGCGATATCGTTAGCGCTGAAGAGGCTATCTTCTCTGGCTTGGTTGAAATTGTAGTGGCATCGGGTGCCAGCGGTGAACTAGGTATTTTACCTGGTCACGCGGCACTGATGACCAAACTTGAGCCAGGCCCCGTTCGTGTTAAAAAACAGAACGGTGAAGAGGAAATCTTCTACGTATCAGGTGGCTTCTTAGAAGTTCAGCCTAATTCTGTGACTGTATTAGCAGACACTGCGTTACGCGCTGACAACATCGACGAAGCAGCTGCGCTTGAAGCGAAAAAACACGCTGAGCAAGCACTTGAAAATCAAAGCGGTGATTTTGATTATTCTCGTGCCGCCTCTCAGCTTGCGGAATCCATTGCACAGATTCGCACTCTGCAGCAGATCCGCGAAAAATTGGGTAAGCGTTAATTTTTAGTTAATGTTTGTTCAGATAAAAGAACCCGCTTTTGCGGGTTTTTTTATTTCTGATTTTTATAATAAGGGTTCAACTGGATCTCAGCTTGCACGCTTACACAATCAGCATTGCACAGATTCGTTACTCTGCAGCAGATCCGCGAAAAATTGGGTAAGCGTTAATTTTTTAATTAATGATTATTCAAAGAAAGAGCCCGCACTGGAAACAGGAGCGGGTTTTTTTGTGCCTGCTTTTTATTGAGCGACGAAAGCTGAACCTCAGCTTGCACTCTTACACAATCAGCATTGCACAGATTAGCGACTGTGAAGTAGATCCGCGAAAAATTGGGTAAGTGTTAATCGTTTAAGGTTTTTTACTTTTAAAAATAGGATTCTTTTCTAATACCGTGCCGTTGTATGTAATTTTTATTACAATACCGCAACATTTAAACACCGAGTCGCCCGTGCAAAAACTCAAACACACCCTATTAATACTCCTCGCCCTTTGGGCATTCGTGATTATGCCGGATGTCATTTATGGCTTATTCAACCATAACTACCTTGCTGGATATGATTTTAAGAGCATAGTGATCACACTTGTGTTGATGGTGTTCATGTCATTGAGCCGCACACCCAAGCTGAATAAAGTGGTTTTACTGATACTGGCCCTGATGCAGGCCACTCAGTTGATGTACTTCCAGTACTTTGGTGGCTTTTACAGTGCCTTTGATATGGTGCTGATGACGCACGAAATGCATGATGCGCTAATAGGTTTTGCTGATGGCTTGAAGTTCATGCTGCCGGCGTTCTTCTTGTCTATGGCTTTTTATGGATTAGCGTATTTTACATATGACCGTTTCTATAAAACCAGCTTCACCGTGTCATATATTTGGGTTGTATTTGTATTGCTTTTAACACTTCCGTTTTTGCAGTCTCTGCGCTCTGAAGCTTCACAAAAATATCAGCCTAATATTGCGCATTCCGCCATGAAAAACGGCTTATATAGTGTGTCTTTTTTTACTGCTCGTCAGTTAAAAATACTGGCTGGTTTACGCAAAGAGATGCCGAGTTATCAGCCCTATCAAATAACAAAAAATCCGCCGGTTGATGCCAATGTTGTGGTATTGATGGGTGAAAGCCTTAGTTATTACAATATGTCTTTGTTTGGCTATGAACGTGATACTACGCCAGATTTAATGCCTTACAAAAATGACCCCAACTTCTTTTATCTTCCTGCAATTTCAAGTGCGGTATCAACACGGGTATCCTTGGCTTTATTCTTTAACACGGTTTATGAGCCCAATAACACTGCGCATATTAGTAAAATGGACACTGCTCTATTTCGCTTAGCTAAGCGACAAGGGTATGAAACTCATTATATTACGACGCAGAAAAATGCAGGTGGCTTGACCTATTCCTTCTCACTAGGGGACATAGACTCATGGAAAGAAAATAAACATTTATTGGATTATGAAGGCGAGTACGACGATCGCTTATTGCTCGAGCTTAAGTCCATGAATCTAGATTACGACAAGCCTCAATTCATTACCTTGCATATGCGCAGCACGCATGGCCCTTATGTGGATAACTATCCAAAGTCTCAAGAGGTGTTTCCGGTTGAAGGCCAGCCATACGAATCATACATGCTCAACAGCTATGACAACTCTGTGTTGTATACCCAAAAAGTCATCGCCGATATTTATGAGTTTTTTAAAGATTCAAACAAACCTACCTATATTTTCTTTACCCCAGACCACGGTGAATTAACTGGGCAAGGTGGACGTTTTGGTCACAATGCAGTGGATATTGATATGGCCCGTGTCCCGTTTCTATTTTACGGCGTTAATATACCTGAGAACGAAATCAAACGTATTAAGACGGAGCTAGGCTGTATGTCCAACCATTATTTGATTAGTCAGCAAGTGGCAAAAGTGCTTGGTTATGAAATAACGAATCCAAATGAAGAGGCCGGTAAATATTATTTGAATGGAACCGATGTGTTTGGTGAAGCGGGTTTTATGCAGTACGACATAAAACAGATACAAGAGCAAACCTGCCCTCAGTTCGCCGATTAATCTAAGGGTGAACCGTTGATAAAAAAGCCGCTCAAAGAGCGGTTTTTTACTTTCTAAATCTGTGAAATATGTATAAAGCATTCCACAAGGTATCAAACATCATTTGTTGCGTGCCCGCGATGGCATCGCTGTAATAACTATCACAACAGGATAATGGACTGTTAGGAGGGTATGTACATTACCAATAAATAATAATGTACATAACAGAAGGGTTAGTTTGTTACGTAACCATCTACTTCTAAAGTAGTGTAATTAACTTTTAAATCCGTTATTTCAGTGACAGGAATGGTTAAACCGGATGTGAACCAAGCCTGGTGAGTACATGTATCACTTTCAATCGCGTAAATATCAGTGGCATTATTGTTTAAAATTGTGCCAGCAGCTGCTTGGTATAACTTATCTTCAGTAGCGAATAAAATAGTTTCATCTAGGGTGTTGGCAACCTTGGTTAGAACTACAGAATTACCATCGCCGCTTCCCAGAGCATAAACTAATGTTTCGCATGTATCATCAGAATAAAATGATAAGTAACTAGACTCTCCAGCTCTGTCATTTCTAATTGAGTCGTAATTTCGTAATCTAAATGAATATGGGTCGTATGCACTTTCAAGAGAAAGCATGCCGTAACTTGTTTTTAAAGGTATAAAGTGTTTATTAGGCGAAAATGCATTTACCTTATTGGTATAACCAATTAAATCGCCATCACCATAAACTGCAATATTAAATGCATCTCCACTTCCATCGGAACCGGATTCTAGCTCCTCAATGCGAGCTTCTAAAGCATTGATTAAGTTGGCTTGCGCAGAAATTAATCCATCTTGCGAAGTATCACTTGACTCTAAAGCGCTGATTGCGGTGGCATTAGTCGTAGTTGTCGCTTGTAGAGAAGAAATGTTAGTGGATGTTGAGGTTTCTAAGGCAGCGATATTAGATGTGTTTGTTATTACAGAGGTTTGAAGCGCTGTGATATTGGATCCATTGGTACCAGTATCTGTTTGCAAGGTAGTAATAGCCGCTGTGTTTGTAGTGTTGCTTGTTTGTAATTCTGTGATATCGGTAGTGTGACCACCCAAAGTTACAGATAAAGCTTCCGTAGAAGTTTCAAGGTCTGAAATCCGAGTTGCTTGATCTTCAACTAAACCATGTAGGCCTTCACCATAAGATTTTAATCCTTCAAAATTGCCATTTACTTCAGAAGCTTTTGCAGGCGTACCAGCTTCAAATCTAACAAGATCTGGTGCAGTTATGTTTTCAGCTTGCACTATTTGGCTGGCAGCTAATACAACGGCTACAGATAATAATTTATTGCCAGTTAATGTCATTCCAATTTCCTTCGTCCCAATTATTAGAGGTAACTTCCGAGCTTTTATCGTCAGCGATGTTAGATTCGTCTTCTGAGCCACATGCGGTTAGCAGTGTTATACAGAGGATAATTAAAAGGTAGGCTTTCATGTGCTCCCTCACGAAAATGTGAAGCGGCATTTTACTGGTTTTGGTCGTTAGGACAAGAAATTGGTGAAAAAGTACCAGGCATTAGTGTGGGCGAGACGCATCATATAATTGACATGCATATTTTTTGATTTGGAAATCTTCTGGCAGATTAAAAGCCAGTAATACTTTAAAGTCGGCTTCGAAAATTTCCGCGGCGTCTACGTGATCAAATAAATGGTCGTGACCAGTAAATAAATTAGTACCATATATGGAACATCAAAATTGAGTGATTGTAGATAGCTTGGAGCTGAATAATTGGATATGCCGGTTATAAAGCCGCCCACAACGTATCAAACATCATTTGTTGCGTACCCGCGATAGCATCACTATCGATTACAACGACTACTGGATAGTTGTTATCAGCTAAGCTGATCATGGCCACCTTGGGTGGGTAAATAGCAATATACGATGCATCGCCCTTACCTTTCAGCCATTTACGTTCAGCCAGTTCCGCTTCATCGCCACCATCACCAATGGCAATTACTCTCACCTTTATATTCTTCGCCACACGTTGTTTAGTGAAGGTAGGGAAAGGACGATATAAGTGTTCACGCAAGGCTTGGGTTGAAATGACGCTGTATTGTTTTTGTTTGATGCGATCCACACTGCTTAAGATGTCCCGTAGTACTAGTTCCACCCCGTCATCCCCTTCATAAAAACGCACGTTACCCGCCACCATGTCGGTCTTAAGGTGTTTAAGCCCTGGGATGATATCGGTTTTAAGTTCGAGCAAGGTTTGCTCTAGGCTTTGACGTTTTTGTTCGGCTAAATCTAATAAACGCTCAGGGTCTTCAGCCTGAAAGACCCGTCTTTTGCCCTTGGGTAGGTAATTTACAATGCCCTTACTCACCAATATTTTAAGGGTTTCATAAGTGGTGCCGCGGTTTAATTGCGCTTTAGCGGCCAAATCACGAATGGAGGCTGGGCCCAGCGTAAGCAGGCTATGATAAACCGCGATTTCCCGCTCGGTTAGACCAAGCTGTGTCAGACTGTTTAACTTCATGGTTGTCATTAATTTTGTGACAAAGTGGATTGTAAATCCTAACAAACTCAATAGACTGAACAACCTTTTTTATTTAGTGTCTGGCAAGATTTGACATATGGCCTTACAAAACGGACTGCTTAAAGCCGTAATTGTGACAGTTTTAAGGCACGGCCATTAACGGAAGATAGAGATTTTAGATGATTGATGTTGTGATTTTAGCGGCGGGACAAGGCTCCCGTATGAAATCGGATTTACCGAAAGTATTACACCCAATTGCGGGTAAGCCTATGTTAGGCCATGTGATTGATAGCGCCCGTAAAGTCAGTGCCAATGCCATGCATGTGGTGGTGGGTCATGGTGCGCAGCAAGTAAAAGCTCAGTTTGGCGAAGAAAGTGATATTCAATTTGCGTTGCAAGCCGAACAAAAAGGCACAGGCCATGCGGTGATGATGGCGCTGGATAACCTTGCACAATCGGGCACCACGTTAATTTTGTACGGCGATGTTCCATTAATTCAAAGCGATACCTTGGACGCGTTAATTCAAATCACACAACAAGGCAAAGTGGGTTTGTTAACCGTCAATATGGACGACCCTAGCGGTTATGGTCGTATTGTGCGTGATGCCAACCACAAGGTAAAAGCCATCGTTGAGCATAAAGACGCCAGCGAGTCTGAGCTGACCATTCAAGAAGTGAACACAGGCATCTTGGCAGTGCCGACCGAAAAGTTACATGATTGGCTACCTAAGCTCTCTAATGACAATGCTCAAGGCGAATACTACCTAACAGATGTAATTGCCTTGTCGGTAGGGGCAGGCATTGAAGTGGAAACCTTGCAGCCAGAATTCGCCGAAGAAACCTTTGGGGTGAACAATCGAGCGCAACAAGCGGAACTAGAGCGTTGGTATCAAGCCCGCTTAGTACAAGATTTAATGACACAAGGGGTGACAGTATTAGACCCTGCACGTTTAGACATTCGCCCAGGTAATACCCTTGGCGTGAAAGTTGGGCGTGACGTAGTGATTGATGCCAACGTGATTCTAGAAGGCCAAGTTGTACTGGGTGATGGCGTGCACATTGAAGCCAACTGCGTGATTAAAAACGCATCCATTGCTGCTGGTAGCAAGGTTAAAGCTTTTAGCCATATTGAAGATGCCGATATTAAACAAGGTTGTGATATTGGCCCATACGCTCGCCTGCGCCCTGGTGCGGTATTAGAAAACGGCGCGAAAGTGGGTAACTTCTGTGAAGTGAAAAAGTCCATTATTGGTGAGGGCAGTAAGGTGAATCACCTAACCTATATTGGTGACGCTGTGATTGGTAAAGGTGCCAATATCGGTGCAGGTACGATCACCTGTAACTACGATGGTGTGAATAAATTTAAAACCGAAATTGGCGACGGCGCGTTTATTGGCTCTAACTCGTCGTTAGTGGCACCGGTTAAAGTGGGCGCCGGTGCAACCGTGGGAGCAGGTTCTACAATTACTAAAGAAGTAGAAGCCGATAAGCTAGCGGTGGCTCGTGGTAAGCAGGTGAATCTTAACTGGCAACGACCAACCAAGGGTTAGATGTCATTAGGGAGACGAGAGATGCAAAACTATTTTGATGCACTAGGCTCCTCACAAAGAATTTAATAAGAGAATAAAAAGGAAGCGAGAGAAAGGATGACTTTAGAGCCTCTCACATCTCTCGTCTCCCATTAAACAAGGATTTTAAAATGTGCGGAATTGTTGGCGGTATCGCCCAGCGCAATGTAAACGAAATACTGTTAGAAGGTCTGCGTCGTCTTGAATATCGTGGTTACGACAGCGCAGGTTTAGCCGTATTAAACGATGCTAACTTGATTGAGCGTTGTCGTCGTATGGGTAAAGTAAAAGAGTTAGAAGATGGCATTCAAGCCGCGCCGTTTGAAGGCAAAATCGGTATCGCCCATACCCGTTGGGCCACGCACGGCAAGCCGTCACAAGAAAACTCTCACCCACATATGTCAGGTGAGCGTTTGGCTATTGTGCACAACGGCATCATCGAAAACTATGAAGAGTTACGTGAAGAATTAAAAAGCGCCGGTTATGAGTTTTTATCACAAACCGATACCGAAGTGGTGGTGCATTTAATTCATCAGAATTTACAAAAAACATCCTCCCTAACCGATGCAGTAAAAGAAACCATCAAGCGTTTAGACGGTGCTTATGCATTGGGTGTGATCAGTGCGGATCATCCGGGTAAATTAGTGGCGGCCCGCCAAGGTTCACCCTTAGTGATTGGTGTGGGCAGCGGCGAGCATTTCATTGCCTCTGACCAGTTGGCACTCTTGCAAGTGACGGACCGTTTTATCTTCTTAAACGAAGGGGATGTAGCTGAACTCACCACAGATCACGTACACGTATGGGATAAAGACAACGCAGAAGTGGTTCATGACGTCAGCGTGTTTGAACACAAAATGGATGTGGCCGATAAAGGCGAATATCGTCACTACATGATGAAAGAAATTTACGAACAACCTCAAGTGATTCGTAACTGTCTTGAAGGTCGCATCAGCAAAACCCACTTGCTTGAACAAGCGTTTGGCATCAAAGCTAAAGATGTATTTGATAAAACCCAAGCGGTGCAAATCATTGCCTGCGGCACCTCGTACCATTCAGGCATGGTGGCAAAATACTGGATTGAAAGTTTAGTGGGCATTCCGTGTCAGATCGAAGTGGCCAGTGAATACCGTTACCGTAAAACCGTGGCTTTGCCTAACAGCTTGTTTATTACGATTTCACAATCAGGTGAAACCGCAGATACCTTGGCCGCATTACGTAAAGCCAAAGAAATTGGCTTTACTGCCAGTTTAAGTATTTGTAACGTGCCGGGTTCATCATTGGTACGCGAATCGGATTTGGCCATTATGACCAACGCTGGCCCAGAAATTGGCGTGGCATCCACTAAGGCGTTCACCTCGCAGTTGGTTGCATTAATGATGCTCACCATCGCCCTTGGTCGTCGTCATGGCATGGTGCGCCAAGTAGAAGAAGAAATTGTAGCCGATTTACTAAAACTGCCTGAGCTGGTTGAAAAAGCACTGGCCATGGACAGTGATATTGAAACCATGGCTCAAGACTTTGCTGAAAAACATAACGGCTTATTTTTAGGTCGCGGTGTTATGTACCCCATCGCCATGGAAGGGGCACTCAAGCTAAAAGAAATTTCTTATATTCACGCAGAAGCCTACCCAGCTGGCGAATTAAAACACGGCCCACTGGCCCTTGTGGATAAAGACACGCCAATTGTTACCGTGGCACCACAAAACGAATTGTTGGATAAATTAAAATCCAACCTTGAAGAAGTGCGCGCCCGTGGCGGTGAGTTGTTTGTATTTGCTGATGAAAAATCAAAAGTGAAAAGCACCGACAACATGAAGGTACTTAACATGCCATCGTGCAGTGACTTGATGGAGCCGATCTTGTACATCATTCCTTTGCAGCTATTAAGCTATCACGTGGCGGTATTGCGCGGCACGGATGTGGATCAGCCACGGAATCTTGCCAAGTCCGTAACGGTAGAATAGTTAAGAGCTAATTGCGTCGATACTACGGCGTTAAAAAGCCACTTCAAACTCCTCATTTATGACTTATAAACTGCGGGATTTGAAGTGGCTTTTTGCCTTGTATTATCTTCCTCATTAACGCTCTTAACAGGGAATTGTGTTGGATCGTTGAAAAGATTGCTCAGCACAATCGAGTATTACATATACACTCATGCGCTTCGCAATCTTATGAGCTTCGCAGCCCTGCGGGTGCCTCCCCTAGTATTCGCTTGTAACGGGCTTATGAGTAAGCAAATTGCGTAGATGCTTTGTTTCGTTACATAGGCGAGCTATGCGCCTCACCTAAAATTATTTTGAGCTTCGCAGCCCTTCGGGTGCCTTGTCTGACTGGCGCTCGCGACGGGCTCTTGTCTTGTTCAGTTATTGCTGACCTATATAGGTCAGCATAAACGAAGCGCCATCCGACGATTGCAATGTTGGAAGGCGTTCGTTCCTCGCTTTTCTAACCTACAAATTTAAACAGCAATTACAATTGTAGGATGGGTTAGTACTGAGCCCATGCGAAGAGCGTAACCCATCAGCTAGACCTTAAAAATCATGGGTTACGATATTCGTGCCTCATATCTAACCCATCCTACTAACTAAAACCTAGCATCAGCCCGCATCATTATCTGGGATGAAATCAGGTTTGCTGCGGGCTGTTTTCCCTCGTTGTAAGAACCTATTGCGTTCCATTGAGCTAATCTACTACGGCTAGCTGTCCCAGCGTGCTCTATCATTTGCTTGTCGGTTAACTTCGCATCACTGTCAATTTTCATATTCAGCATTAACTCACGGCCAAAGATAATATCCTTAAAGTTTTCTCTATTAACGTCGAAACGCTCTAAGCCTCCGAAATCTGCAATCTTTTCTGGCCCCCTCATACCTACGCCCCAGTTTACTACGTGGTCAGCTAGCTTATTCATGGCATCATCCATGCCATTGTCTTCTAGTATGCCTTTCAGAGTCATTTGTTCAATATCACTTAGCTTGTCTCGCCCTTCGATAATAACTAGCTCGCCTTTGCTATCCACAGAGAAGTCCCAATCCTTTTCCATTAGGTCTGGTGCTTTTTTTAGTATGTCATTTTGGACGCCAGTGTAGAGTTCGCGCATTTTTTCACTGGCACTTGTAATCCCTATTTGCGCTTCACCAGCGAGTCGACTGTATGGTTCCCACTGTGCTTGAGTGTATTTCGCCTCACCTCTATTTACCTTCACTAAGTTCTCTAAAGAATCCTGATCTGTCGGCTTAACCTTGCTAGGTTCTAACGGCTGTACTGAAGATGCTACTGCTGGGTTGCTGGAAATATCCATAATTGACTCCTTGAGCAATCTTGGCTGTATTCTCATTAAAATAGGTAGATTCCATTGCTGGTGCCTTTTGGATTCGTCATATCATCGTAACGGCAAGGTGTTTGCTTTCTTTAGTTAGGGGTTTGAGAGTCATTGACATACCATGATGTATATACCAATATTTGGTATATATTGGTATTAGCGGGGCAGAATCATGGCCAAAAACACAAGCATTACCCTTGGGGAACACTTTGAAGGCTTTATTGCTCAGCAGATCACAGAAGGTCGATACACCTCCACCAGCGAAGTAGTGCGGGCAGCACTGCGCTTGTTAGAAGATAACGAGCAGAAGATAGCGACTTTACGGAAGTTGCTTGATGACGGAGAAAACAGCGGTACGGCTGAGTACAGTTATGAAGCGCTGATGAACGAACTGGATGACGAAGTGGGTTAATGGGCCAATTTACCTTAACCAATAAGGCCAAAGCCGATTTAAAATCCATCGCCATTTATACACAGCGTAAATGGGGCAAAAGTCAGCGCGCTCTTTATCTTAAACAATTTGATGATGCTTTCCACTTGTTGGCAGATAGTCCTGATGCAGGTGTCAATTGCGACTTTATTAAACAGGGTTATCGCAAATTTCCAAACACCAGCCATGTGATTTTTTATCGAATAGTGAACGATTCTCAAATTGAAATTGTCCGCATTTTGCACAAACGAATGGATGTTGAGATCAATTTTAAAAAGCCATAACAGGTCGACTGGCATAAGCGAAGCGCCATCCGACGATTGAAGTTTAGGAAGGCGTTAGCTCCTCACATCAAACCCATCGCACTTGTTAATTAACATATATTGTAAATTCACAGCTCTGTTAGCGGTGGCTTTTTGCCTTGTGTTATCTTCCTCATTAATGCTCATGCCTGCATTTTTACCGACCACTTAGGTTATACTTCGCCGCGAAGAATAAGAGATACGGCCAACATGCTTGAACCTAAAAACATCGCCTTCTTTCGTTTGTCTGCCCTTGGGGATGTGGTGCTTGCCATTCCTATGATTCGTGCCTTGCAAACAGCGTGGCCCGATTGCAAGATTACTTGGATCACAAGTTCTGCGGTGTATCCGTTATTAGAAGGCCTAGAGGGCGTTGAATTTCTAGTGATTCAAAAGCCACAAAAGATCAAAGACTATCTGTCGTTGCGTAAGCTTTTTAAGCAATACGAGTTCGATATTTTAATTGCCTCCCAAGCCAGCTTCCGTACCAATCTGATTTATCCACACATTAATGCCAAGCGTAAAATCGGTTTTGATAATGGCCGCGCTAAAGATTTGCATTCGTGGTTTGTCAAAGAACAAATCCCTGCTGCCGATGAGCATCTAGCCGAAGGTTTTATGGGTTTTGCGAAATATTTAGGTGTGGATACCCCAAAAGCCAAACAAGATTTCGACTGGCAAATTTATACCAGCGAAGAAGATCAAGCCTGGGCAAAACAAACACGCAATAAAGCAAAATATATCGCTATCAATGCTGCGGCCAGTAAGGCTGAGCGTACTTGGAAAGCGAAACATTATGCTGAGTTAATTGATGCTGCGGTTAAAAAATACGATTGCCAAGTGGTGTTAACCGGCGGCCCTGCTGAAAATGAAATTCAACTGGCCCAAGACATTCAAGCACTAGCCAAATCGAACATTGATAACCTGGTGGGTAAAACCAAACACAAACAAATAGCGGCATTGTTAGGTGAAGTGGATTGTTTGATTGCACCTGATACCGGCCCTACCCATATTGCTGTGGCCATGAATACGCCGGTTATTGGGCTGTATGCGGTAGCGCGCTCAGGTTTATCAGGCCCATATCAAAATCCTGATTATACGGTGGATGTATACCCAGAAGCGGTTGAGAAATATTTAGGCAAACCATATAACGAGGCTGGCTGGCATGAGCGGGTGCATCATGCAGAAGCTATGGACTTGATCAGTGTGGATGTTGTGATGGGGCAGTTGGATAAAGTATTGAAGGACTAAACAGACATGTAGGAGGGCGCTTGCGCGCGAAAAGCTTTTTGAGCTTTGAATAATAATCGCGCGCAAGCGCCCTCCCACAGTTTGAATTTTTTTTAATGCTTAGTTTTACTGCCAGGCATGGCATCAAAGATCTTAATGGCTTGCTCGCCTTCATCGCGAATGGCTTTGCCTTCTGGGGTCACGCGGGTTTGTAGCTCAGCCGCTTTGGCATCGGCGACCATTTCTTCTTCGCTCTTCATCACGTCACGATAATCACAGGCCACGCACTCGCGCACATCACGGCCTTCTTCGTTTTTATACATCACCAGCTTGTCCATTTCTGAACACTTTGGGCAAACGGCTCCGGCAATAAAACGCTTGGTTGCTTTGAACATGGCGATCTCAATGGTCATGGTAATTGTCCGCCATTATAGCGGATTGAAAAATGGGTGTCAGATGTTAAGCACGTAACAATTTGTACGAGTCGAGCCCTGCTCGCGATCTCAAAAGCTTAATTAATCGTTTAAAGAAAAGAGGGTGAATACATTAATTCCTGGATTCACCACCTAAACCTAAAGCATAAAATGAGTGTTTGGTCTCGCGAGCAGGGCTCGACTCCTACATTTGAATATTAAGCCGCTTTAATCCCAGAATGGCGCAGTAAAGGCTGCACACTTGGCTTGCGTCCACGGAAGTTTTCAAACAACACTGCTGCATCGTCTTCGCCACCACGGCTTAGAATTTCATTAAAGAAAGACGCACCTGTGTCTTTATTAAAAATGCCTTCTTCTTCAAAACGGCTAAAGGCATCGGCGCTTAATACTTCTGCCCATTTGTAGCTGTAATAACCCGCCGCGTAGCCGCCGGCAAAGATGTGACTAAAGCTGTGCTGGAAGCGGTTAAATTCAGGGGCTTTCACCACAGCGACTTTTTCACGTACGTTGTTTAATACAGCCTGAATGGGTTGTGGGTTTTCTGGGTTGTATTCAAGGTGCATTTTAAAATCAAACAAAGAAAACTCTAACTGGCGCATCATCATCATGGCGTTCTGAAAGTGTTTAGCCGCGAGCATCTTATCTAATAAGTCTTTTGGTAATGGCTCACCGGTTTCAACATGGCCGGTAATAAACGCCAAAGCTTCAGGCTCCCAGCACCAGTTTTCTAAGAACTGACTTGGTAATTCAACCGCATCCCAAGCCACACCGTTAATGCCACTGACAGCAGCTGTGTTTACCTTGGTGAGCATGTGATGAATGCCATGACCAAATTCATGGAATAAGGTAGTCAGTTCATCGTGGGTTAATAATGCTGGTTGGTCGCCCACTGGGGCGGTGAAATTACACACAAGGTAAGCCACCGGGATTTGCTGTTCGCCATTGGCTTTGGTGCGACGCACTCGGCATTCGTCCATCCACGCGCCGCCACGTTTTTTTGCCCGCGCGTATAAATCAAAATAAAATTGCGCCACTAACTGGCCATCTTTTTTGATGCTGAATAATTGTGCGTCAGGGTGGTAAAGGTCGCCATTTTCAACGCAGGCTTCAGTGTCTTCTTCAATGGTCACATCAAATAATCGTTGAGCCACTTCGAACAAACCCGCCAGTACCTTGGGGGCAGGTAGGTACGGGCGGATTTCTTCTTGGCTGACACTGTAGCGAGCTTGTTTAAGCTTTTCGCCGTAATAGGTCACATCCCATGGATGTAATTCATTATTAGGGATTTGCTCTTTTGCAAAGGCGGTGAGTTCTGCGTATTCGGCTTCAGCTTGTGCTTTTGATTTCACTGCAAGGTCTTCTAAAAAGCCCACCACTTGCTCAGGTGTTTCGGCCATTTTGCTGGCCAGTGAATAATGGGCATAACTTTCAAAACCTAATAAGTTAGCCAGTTCATGACGTAATTTTAAAATCTCAGCCATATTGTCAGAGTTATCAAATTCACCGGCATTGGGGCCTTGGTCTGAGGCGCGAGTGGCAAAGGCCGTGTACATTTCTTCGCGCAACTCACGGTTATCGCAGTACGTCATCACCGGCAAATAACACGGGAAATCTAGGGTTAATAAATAGCCCTCTTGCTCATGGGCTTTTGCGGTTTGTGCAAAGCCCGCTAATGAGCTTTCAGGTACACCTGCAAGCTCATCTTTGTTGCTAATTAATTTTTGCCATTTGTTGGTGGCGTCTAATACGTTTTCACCAAATTTGCTTGAAAGCTCACTTAGGCGCGATTTAATTTCACCGTAGCGTTTCTTCTTGTCGTCAGCCAAGTCGACACCTGCTAAATGAAAGTCACGCAACGCGTTGTTAATGGCTTTTTGTTGAGCTTTATTGAGGGTGCCGAATTCAGGGCTATCTTTAATGGCTTGATAAGCTTGTTGTAAATCTTTGTTTTGGCCCACTTCAGTGCCGTAAGCGGATAGCTTTGGCAAGCACGCATTGTAGGCGCTACGCAGCTCATCGCTATTCATGACACTGTTCAAATGACTCACTGGGCTCCACGCTTTACTTAATGTGTCGTCGAGCTCTTCCAGTACTTCAACCAAGCTTGCCCAGCTAGGATTCGCTTGCTGGCTTAAGGTTTTGATGGCCTCAAGGTTTGCGTCTAAGTGTTTGCTGATGGCGGCTTCAATTTCATCCACAGGGATTTCATTAAATTTAGGTAACGCTTGGGGATTGTTAAGTGTCTGTGTCATGGTTGCCATCGGTGATTGATTCATTAAAGTGTCTAACTTAACAAGGTTGGGTCGCTTAGCGCATTTTCAAGGTATGCACAGTGAAATGGCGTTAAAAGGGTAATAGATTTAAGGGAAACGTCATGAGTGCAATTCGCAGTTTTAAAGGCATGCAGCCCAAGCTTGGGCAAAAGGTATTCATCGATAATAGTGCGGTTGTCATTGGGGATGTGGTTTTGGGTGATGATGCATCGGTATGGCCTAATACCGTGATTCGTGGCGACATGCACAGTATCAAAATTGGCGCGCGCTGCAGTATTCAAGATGGCTCAATTTTACACATCACTCACGCTAGTGATTACAACCCTGGGGGCTATCCGCTCATTTTGGGGGATGATGTCACGGTTGGCCACATGGCTATGTTGCATGGCTGCACCATTGGTAATCAGGTTTTGATTGGTATGCAGGCCATGGTGATGGATGGTGCCATTATTGAAGATCAAGTGGTGCTCGGTGCTGGCTCGTTAGTCCCTCCAGGTAAAACCCTAAAAAGCGGCCACCTTTATGTGGGACGACCAGCCAAGGCTATTCGAGAGCTTAACGATAAAGAGCTAAGTTACTTTAAATATACCGCAGCCAACTATGTAAAATTGAAGGATGAATATTTAGCTGAACCACAAATAAGCTAATGGCTTGGCACTTTTGATGTGAACCAGTGTTCATAACGGCCAGCTAATGCCATCAACCTATTACAATCTTCAGTATGTTTGTTAAGGTGCTGTTTTAGGAAATCGCCTTAGTGTTCAGGATGAACCATGTCACAAGCAATTATTATATTTTGCTTGGTAATGTGTCTGTTATTACCAAGTCTGCTTTATGCAAAAGAACAACTCTCTCCAATTGTTTTAGCTAAGCACTTTACCGGTGCCATGCAAAGCCCTTCTTACTGGACCAGTGAGAAGTTGGATGGCATTCGCTGTTATTGGGATGGTAAAAACCTGCTGACCCGCAATGGCAATATTATTCAGGCCCCAAAATGGTTTACACAGGCGTTACCCGCGCAAGCGTTAGATGGCGAGTTATGGGCCGGGCGCGGTGGATATCAAACGGTAACCAAAATAGTATTAGATGCGACCCCTGATGATGCCCAATGGCGAAAAATTAGTTATCAAGTATTTGACCTACCTCAAAGCAGCGCTCCATTCGAATCGCGCCAACAATCACTTAAATTATTATTAGAAAAAAATACGGCCCCCCATGTGCAATGGGTTAAACAAACCAAGCTTGAAAGTTTAGTTGCAATAGAAAAAACCTTAGCATCAATTGTTGATCAAGGTGGCGAAGGGTTAATGTTACGTACACCAGGCAGTTTGTATGAAACCGGTCGAAGTGAGCATTTGTTAAAACTAAAAGTCCGACAAGACAGCGAAGCTCGTGTCATTGCTTATCAAGCAGGTCGTGGTAAATATGAAAATATGTTGGGCGCTGTTTGGGTAGAGTTAGAAAACGGTAAGATGTTTAAAATTGGCACGGGCTTTAGTGACAACGAGCGTAAAAATCCACCGCCTATTGGTAGTGATATTACGTTTTCCCATCAGGGTTTTACTGAAAAAGGTTTGCCAAGGTTTGCAAGTTTTGAGCGTATAAAAAATAAAGAATAATTAAAAAATCAGATTCATAAAAAAAGCGGCCATCAGTTAGCCGCTTCTTTTATTGTGTAAAATATTGAGCGTTAGCTTAGCGCCCATTCAATGCCAGCGGCTTTTCCCATGCATGGCCACTCTTGCCAAATAGATGTGGTATTGCCTTTTTCTTGTTTAACAAAATCTTTAAATTCATCACTTTCATAGTGACGCTCTGCAGGCATCATTTTATTTACAGTGTTATAAACTAAAGCATCTAAACGATTAGCGAGATCCTCTCCTACAAGTTGATGGGCAACCACGTTGGCCAACGTCATATCCCATGGGATAAGTGGCATGCCAACGCGACTAATGTAACGGTCATTTACTTCTTCGAATAATCGATGTGCCAAATAGGCTTCATCCATCATAGCCATTAAGCCTACGTGATGGTTAGGCAAACTTGGTGGGGAAATAAAATATCTTTCAGCAATGCGTAAAAATGGAAAAACATGATTTTCAATGCCGGCTTTTTGCGATGCCTCTTTTAGGGCGTCTAGGAATTCCGGTACATGATGAATGTAGTCCATGGCAAACTTTTTAAGAGATTCTAGTTCGTTATCTTTTTCGATTTTTAAACGATCAGGTAAAGTTTCAATATGAAACTTTAAGTGGCGTTCTAAGCAGTGTGTCCGTTCTTCGTGATAAAAGGCGTTGCTAATAATGGAGCGTAATGTACCGACTCGCATTGTTGTCTCCTTGCAAACAGGTGGCTTAGATTAAGGGCCTAATTTGCTAATGCTTTTTTAGTTTTTATTGTTGGATTTATTCTTTTTATTGTTCCCAGTTGGCGCGTTTAAGTTACGGAAATTAAGCACATTTCACAACGGTAATTGCGCCAGTTTTTAGAAGATAAATCCATAAAAATTAAGCTGTCATTCTTTTTTATTGTTAGCACCGAGTTGATGCATTAAAGACTAGTACAGGATAAATAGAATGCGAGAAAAAAGGGCGCAATAGCGTCATTTTGTGAGATTGTTGGCATTGTACTGCATGATTTTAGGCAGTACCGCTAACTGCCAAATTGCACGGCCAATTAAGAAGGCAAACAGAGCAAGCCACAAGCCGTGAATGGGCCACTGATCAAGGAAATGCTGAAGAGGTAAAAATAAAACAAATAAAGCAAATAATACGCTGTCACGCATGGCTTTACCTGCAGCCAAGCCGATGAAAATCCCATCTAGCCAATAACACGCAAAACCCGCCAAAGGTAAAAAAATTAACCAATAATGCAGCTGATCTAAAATCCCTAGTACATCTTCTTGGCTGGTCAATAAATTAACAATAGGGCCATTGGCTATCCATAATGCGAACGAAAAACCTAAAGCAAACATAAAAGACCAAATACCACTGGCGCTAATCACACGTTTGATTCGCATTATATTTTTGTCTGCCAGTGCTTTACCTACTAACGATTCTGATGCGATGGCAAAGCCGTCGAGGGCATTACTAATAAACATAAGTAAGTTGATTAAAATAGCATTCGCACTTAGCAGTGCCGTGCTGTGTTGTGCCCCCTTGCTCATAAAAAATGCAAAGGCAAACAGCAAGAAAAAAGTACGAATGAATAGTTGAATATTCAGTTTTAAAAACCCGCTAAAAAACGATTTTGCAAACGCAAAAGAATGGGTATTAAACAGTTGAGGTTTGATGAAATATAAAGCCAATAACAACTGGGTGCTCTCAGCAATGTTACTGGCGTAAGCTACGCCTTCACTGTTTAGTTGAAAACTGTAAACAAAAATATAATTTAAAACCCCATTAAGAATATTAGTGCAAACTAATATGACTAGCGTAGCTTGGGTTCGACCTAATCCAATGAGATAACCCAGTGCCACGTAATTAAGTAACGTCACCGGTGCGAAATAAAATCGAATACTAAGATAGCGTTCGCTTAATGGGGTGATATCAGCAACCGCATCAACTAAGTTGAGCATCAGGCTAATGAGTGGTTGAGCAAGGAGTATCAATCCCATGCCAATGGCCACCGCTAAGATCACAGCACTTTGCAACACGCCATTGAGTGGTAACGGCTGCTGGTAGTGTTTGGCCACCATGGCGGTTGTGCCCATGCGCAAAAAGGCAAAACTCCAAAATACAAACGTGAATAAACTGGTGCCCATGGCCACGGCGGCTAGATAGCGACTGTCACCTAAATGCCCAAGAATGGCCGTATCGACTAACCCCAATAAAGGCACCGAAACATTTGATAGCATCACGGGAATTGCTAGCTGCCAAAGTTGTCTGTGTATGTGAGTTGATGTGTTCAACAGGCACCCTGTTTTGTATTGAAAGGCTTGAGCAATGACTGGATTAAAAAAGCGCTACATATCTGCAGCGGTTATTGGCATCATGGCATGACAAATTGGAGAGCATTATGCGTCAGCACTTATTGATTGTCTTGTGGACATTTTTGTTGGTATTAGCCGGTTGCAGTGAGTCGTTGCCTGAGAGTTATCAGCCTTTACCCCAGAGTATTAAGCTCTCTGGTGTGAACTTGTACGACCAAAACGGGCAAACCATCCATGAACAAAGCCTAGAAGGTAAATGGAGTTTAGTCTTCTTTGGTTATACCTATTGCCCAGATGTATGCCCAACCACACTGGCCGAGCTTAACCGAGTGGCGAGCAAGGTCACCAGTGAGCAGTTACAGGTGGTTTTGGTATCGGTGGATCCAGAACGTGATAACCCAGAGCAGCTTAAAAACTACATTGAGTACTTTAACCCTAGGTTTCAGGCTTGGAGCGGCGAAACAAACAATATAGAAATGCTTGCACGGCAATTACATATCTTTTTTCAAAAGCAGCCCCATGGCGAAAGCTACTTAATGGATCACAGCTCTCAAGTGGTGTTAGTGAACCCACAGGGTGAATACGAAGGCTTTTTTACCGCACCACTTAAACCGCAAGAAATGAGTGATTACTTAAACAGTAAAATTTAAGCAAACATGATTATCAAAGCCGTTTATGCAGACGGCTTTAATAATCGGTAGCCACTTTGGCTCAGTAAAAAGAAAAATGCACTGGTCAGCACAATGCTCGGCCCAGCCGGGGTATCAAAGAAGTAAGATAAACCAAGCCCCATGGCCACAGCCAGCATACTAATAATGGTGGCTAAGGCGGCCATTTGTTTTGGCCCCTGGCTTAAAGGTCGAGCGGCTGCTGCCGGAATAATCAGTAGTGCAGTAATGAGTAATACCCCCACTAACTTCATGGCACCGGCGATCACTACCGCCAGTAATACCATGAACAGTAAACGCAAACGGGCCACCTGATAACCTTCAACTTGGGCGAGCTCTTCTGACACGCTGGCAGCCAATAAACCTTTCCACATGCGCGATAAAACTAACAAGACCAAGGCGCTGCCGATGGCCAAGGTGATTAAGTCTTGGCGGTTAACCGCTAATAAATCTCCAAATAAATAAGCATTAATATCAATGCGCACATTGTCCACAAGACTTAAAGTTACAAGGCCGGCCGCAAGTGTGGTGTGAGCCATTAAGCCCAATAGGGTATCACTGGGAATAAAGTGCTGGCGCTGCAAACTGGCTAATATCAACGCCACAAATACCGCACACAATACGATGGCTAGATTTAATTGCACATCAAACATGAACCCCAAGGTGATGCCCAGCAATGCACTGTGGGCCAAAGTGTCACCAAAGTAGGCCATGCGACGCCAAACAATAAAGCTACCCAGCGGCCCGCTCATTAAACTTAATAACCAGCCTGCTAATAGTGAATCCAATAGCCACATCATATTAGCGCTCTCCCTTGTGTGAGTCGGTTTGATCATGGGAGTGATCGTGCTGGCAGTGTTCATCATGGGTGTGATCATGATGATGGGTGTAAGGTACTAAGTGGGCAGGCATAGAGCGCCCAAATAGCTCTAGGTAACTCGGGTCGTTTTGAACAGTCTGTGGGTGCCCTTCACAACAAATGTGGCCATTAAGGCAAATCACTTTATTGGTGGCAGCCATCACCAAGTGCAGATCATGACTGACCATCAGTACGCCGCAGTTTAGCTCGTCTTTTAAATCGCTGATTAAGTGATACAGCTCCGCTTGGCCACTGACATCAAGGCCCTGTACAGGCTCATCTAATACCAGCAGTTCAGGGTTGGACAATAAAGCGCGAGCCAGAAGTACCCGCTGTAACTCACCCCCTGATAACTTTTGCATGGGGCGCTTGAGTAAATCGGTAATGGACAAGCGTTCACTGACACTCATTAACTGGCTTTTATGGTAGCCCTTAGCTAATTGTAAAAAGTGTTTTACGCTTAACGGTAAGGTATCGGGTAGGCTCATTTTTTGTGGCATGTAGCCTATACGTAAGCTTGGTAAGCTGATGCGCTGGCCACTTGAGATGCTTTCAAGGCCAAGGGCTAACTTAAGTAAAGAGCTTTTACCTGCGCCATTGGGGCCAATCAGCGTGACGATTTCGCCACGGTGAATCTCAAGATTGACATCTTTTAATATGGCGCGGCCTTGGCGAACAAAACTGACATTGCGCAGTTTAATTAAATAATCATTCATGCCAGAGGCTTTCCTTCACACTTTTTACGCCAAATAAACGGCCCATAGGGTATCATACCGCCCCTTCAAACGCGGTATAAATTATAGGTTGAGGCCAATGCAAAAGGTAAAAATGAGTGTATTGCTACTGGTGTGTTTGCTGACCTCAAATACATGGGCGCAATCTAAGCAGGTTTTAGTGTCGATCCACCCTGTGGCATTACTGATTAAAAGTGCATGGCCTCAGTTGCAAGTGGATACTTTGATGCAAGCGAATCAGTCTCCCCATGACTTTGCCCTAAAGCCAAGCCATCGCCGAGTCATAGCTCAAGCACAACATGTGATCTGGCTGGGCAGAGATATGGAGCCCTACTTAAGCAAGACATTAAAGCGTCATGATCATGTGCTTGATCTATCCATATTATTTGACGAGCAACCCCAGGATAGTGATGCTGGGCATGACGAGCATGATCATCACGATGAACATAATCACGCTGGCAAAGACCCACATATTTGGCTAAATCCTGCTGCGATCAAAAACATATTGGCGTTAGTGCAAACCCAAATGGACTTGCCTGAACCTCAAGAATTTTTACAGAGCCTAGACAATTGGCAGCAGCAAGCGAGCAAGGCTTTAACAGGCCAAACAAAAGGTTTTATCAGCTTTCATGATGCCTTCCATTATTGGGTTGAACACTTTGAGCTTAACCAGACGGCGGTGTTAGCGGTTCACCCTGAGCAACCAATTGGTACCCGTCATTTATTACAGGTTCGCCAATTGCTTGAGCAAGGCAATGTGGCGTGTTTATTTGTGGAGCCTCAATTTAAAGCCAGTATCGTCACCAAACTACAGCAAGGCACAGATGTACCTGTGGTTTTAATTGACCCGTTGGCGTCTTCTTATGACGTCAAAGCAGGCCAATTTTTAGAATTTTATGCTTACTTACAACAGCAGTTTATAACCTGCTTTAATTCTAAGTAATTGATTAAAAAGAACTTATAAAATTTTAATGGGATAACGTGCGATTATCCCATGTCATTTGTTTGTCATACCCGCTTGTCAGACTGTTTCGCAGGTCTTAGTCTGAATACTTTAGAGTAATAAGCGATCAGTATGTCCGTAGCATGTGATGCAACCCCTACCCTAGATTCTCAAACGAATATGTTGGTTAAATACCAACAGGTTCGCCAATATTCCGAGCACTTAATCTCGCCATTATCGGCAGAAGATTGCGCCCTGCAAGGGGCCGATTTTGTCAGTCCGGTTAAATGGCACCTAGCCCATACCACGTGGTTTTTTGAAACTTTTGTATTGCTTGAACATGTAGAGGGATATCAAGCGTTTCATCCTCAGTACCAGCATTTATTTAACAGTTATTACAATGGCATCGGTGAGCAGTTTGCTCGCCCAAAACGTCACTTGTTATCCCGCCCTAGTTTGCAAGATGTGTTGGCTTATCGTCATCATGTGGATGAACAAATCATACATTTTTTACAGTCGGATCAAACACAGCATCAAGCATTGATTGAGCTTGGCCTAAACCACGAACAGCAACATCAAGAATTAATATTAATGGATTTGAAATATAATTTTTTTCAAAACCCACTTTATCCAATTTATGGCCTACCTAAAATAGACGCTCCTGCCCCACTGATCGCTCACTCTGGTTTTGAAAACTTTGCCGGTGGTTTATTTGAAATTGGCACCAGCGCACGTTCGTTTTGTTTTGATAATGAGACCCCATCGCACCAAACCTTTTTAAAACCATTCCAATTAAGCCGATCACTGATCAGTAATCAAGAGTACCTTGAATTTGTAAATGCAGGTGGTTATGAGCAAGCCATGTTGTGGTTAAGTGATGGCTGGGCATGGTTGCAAACAACCCAGATCTGCCATCCTTTGTATTGGGTAAAACAAGGTGATGATTGGTATGAATACAGTTTACAAGGGCTAAAACCGTTAAATAAAAATCAAGCGGTTCAACATATTAGTTTTTATGAGGCCCACGCCTTTGCACAGTGGAAGGGTTGTCGTTTACCAACAGAAGCGGAATGGGAAGTGGCCGCGCAACAATCCTTGTTTGGCCCACATCAGACCAGTCTAGCGCACATGTTCGACCACAATTGGCAATGGACTCAAAGTGCGTATCAGCCCTATCCCGGTTTTAAAGCACCAGAAGGCGCAGTGGGTGAATACAATGGAAAATTTATGTGTAATCAAATGGTATTACGCGGCGGTTGTGATCTAACTCCAGCCCATCATAGTCGCATAACCTATCGCAATTTTTTCTATCCACAAGATCGGTGGCCAAAAACCGGTATTCGTTTAGCAAAAGACATTAACGAATAGTCCATATAAAAAGGAGACGCCCGTGAAGAGTCAACGTGATGCGCAAGAAGGTGTGTATTTTTATGATTACAACTTACATGAAAACGACCAGCAACAAGAGATTCTCCAAGGGTTAACGCAATCACCAAAACGAATATCCGCTAAGTATTTTTACGATCAAACGGGTTCTGAATTATTCGAAGCCATTACTCAACTAGATGAGTACTATCCCACTCGAACCGAAATTCAATTATTAAACGATTATCGCCAACATATTATTAAGCAAGCAGGTGAAAATGCCGTGCTCATAGAATATGGCAGTGGCGCCAGTACGAAAATACGATTGCTTTTAGACGCACTCAAACCCAAGGCCTATGTGCCATTGGATATCAGCAAAGACTTTTTATTTGATAGCGCCATTGAATTACGCCAGCAGTTTCCATGGTTAGAGATTCATGCAACCTGTTTGGACTATCGCCAGCCTGCCACGCTGCCAAAAGGGTTATCACCTAGAGCAAAAAAAGTGGCCTTTTTTCCAGGTTCAAGCTTAGGCAATTTTGCCCCTGAAGATGCACTATCGTTTTTAAAAGGTGTGCGCAGTACCGTGGGTAACAATGGCGCATTATTGATTGGTGTGGATTTAGTAAAGTCGACTCAGACGCTAAATGCGGCCTACAACGACGCAAAAGGCGTGACCGCCCAGTTTAATTTGAATATCTTGAGTCACCTTAATCAATTGGGCCAAGGCAACTTTAATGTTGATCATTTTGAGCATCATGCTTTTTTTAATGAAGAAAAAAGCCGTATCGAAATGCACCTCATCAGTAAATATGATCAAGTGGTGTCATTATTTGGTGAGCGTTTATCATTTAAAAAAGATGAGTCCATTGTAACGGAATATAGCTACAAATTTGAGCCAGAAGCTTTTGCACAGTTTGTACAACATGCAGGATTTGAAAGTGAGCATTGCTGGAGCGATGACAAAAACAACTTCGCCTTATTTTGGTTACAAGCCAAGTAATCATCATTTTTAAATACCCATAAAAAAGCCATCAGCTAAATTAGCTGATGGCTTTTAATATAGGAATCATGAAAAACTATTTTAAATTAACCAATAACGCTTTCATGTCATCGGGGTTTTTAACCGTGGTTAACGCAGCACCTTGCTGCTGAGTTTTAGCTATTAAGCGTGAAACCCAAAAACGCAGCACCGCTAAACGTAAAAAGTCAGGCAAATAGTGCTTTTCATCACGGGTTAACGCCCTAACACTTTCATACCCTGCCACAATCGCATCTGCAATAGCCGGATTAATCGTAGCATTATCGGTTTTACCCCAAGCCATGATGCAAATGGCAATATCGTAAATACAATAATCAAAACCACCTGCATAAAAATCAATCACACCGCTTAATTGCCCGTTATCTAAAAACAAACAATTATCCACAAACAAATCACCGTGGATGAAGCTTTTTGTAAGTTGAGGGTGACCATTCCATTGTTGCCATAGGCCTTGCATGGTTTTTAAATGAGATTGCAATAAGGTGCGATCGGCATCTGGAATCTCAAGCGTGTCACAACTGGCTTGTTTTTGTAGCCAATAAAAACCACGGGGATTAGCAGGGGCTTGCGCAAAACTTTGAGCGCTTTGATGTATACGAGCCAGCTCTTGGCCGATAGTTTGAGCATGATCTGTATTTATATCATCAAGATGATGGCCACTTAAACATTCAAAAATAACGCCCCACTTTTCACCCACTTGAAATAAAAACTCACCATTAATATTGGCTTTAGGTGCAGGTAGTGCACAGCCTTTGGTTTTTAAGTGCGATAAAAAGGGAATAAAGAAATTAAGTTCTTGTTTATGCAGTTGCTCGAAAATCGTTAAAAAATAAATGGCGGTGCCATTTGATGTATTTAAGGTGATTTTATAGTTGGTGTTTTCTATGCCAGCTGCAATGCCTTCAAAGGCATGCAGGCGGCCCAAATTGTATTGGCTTAAGATAGAATCAAACTGCTTGCTATCAAGCTGGGTGTAGACGGACATGATGTCACTTCATAAATTAAAAAGAAAAAATTACCAGCGGAAAATAACCCACTTAGGCACCACAAGTTTCGACTGAGTTTGACGTTTAAAGTCTTCATTGTCTTGACCCACAGGTACCAAATAATACGTTGGCCCTTCTTTTGGTACGACCTTAATTTCTTGAACCTCGCCATTGACCGTGTATTCGTAATAGGTTTTATCTTCACTGTGACGAATCACAATCGAAGGCTCAATGGCATCAGCAGCAAAGCTAACAGGGCTAGACAATAACAGGCTCATTAATAGCCAAGATAGAAGAGGTTTCATGATAAACTCACCGACAAATTGAACATTAATAGCCATTGTACGGCTACCGCCTCATAAAAGAATAGCCCCATGACAGAATCCAACATACAAAAAGTCGTCTTGGTCGACGGATCATCCTATTTATTCCGCGCATTTCATGCCATTCGTGAAATGAATACATCCAGCGGGTTCCCTACCAACGCGATTCGTGGCGTGATCAGCATGATTCGTAAACTGCAAAAAGATTATGCCGATTCTAAAATCGTGGTGGTGTTTGATGCCAAGGGTAAAACCTTCCGTAACGATTTATACAGTGAATACAAAGCCAATCGCCCGCCAATGCCGGACGATCTGCGCGTTCAAATTAAGCCTATTCACGACATCATTCAGGCAATGGGGTTACCCCTATTGGTGATTGAAGGTGTTGAGGCCGATGACGTGATCGGCACGCTTGCCCGTGAGGCCAGTGAAAAAGGCATAGAAACCATTATCTCCACCGGCGACAAAGACATGGCTCAGCTAGTAACAGACCATGTGACCCTGATGAATACCATGACAGACACCTTTATGGATGTACCAGGTGTTTCAGAGAAGTTTGGCGTGCGCCCAGACCAAATCATCGATTACCTAGCCTTAATGGGCGATAAAGTGGATAACATCCCAGGCGTGGAAAAATGTGGGCCTAAAACCGCGGTCAAATGGCTTGATGCCTATGGCACTTTAAAAGGGGTGATGGAAAACGCCGATCAAGTGAAAGGCAAAGTGGGTGAAAACCTGCGCGCGGCCCTAGATCAGCTACCACTCTCTTATGAGCTGGCCACCATCAAATGTGATGTGGAGCTAGAGCTGGGTTTAGAGGACATACAGGTTAAACCAGTGGATAACGCTGCGTTACTGAATTACTTCACCGAGTATGAATTCAAGACGTGGTCAAAAGAATTATCCACAGGTAAAACAGAGGCGATCAAACCCGTAAAAGCCTCTGTGGATAGAAGTTTGTACACCATTTTATCCACAGAAACTGAGCTGGAAAATTACATCAAAATACTGACAGCTGCGCCGTATTTTGCGTTTGATACCGAGACCACCAGCTTAAATTACATGCAAGCCAGTATTGTGGGGGTGAGTTTTTCCACGGGCCCAAATGAAGCGGTTTATATTCCGCTTGCCCATGATTATTTAGATGCACCACAGCAGCTGGATCGCAACTGGGCCCTTGAGCAACTCAAGCCACTTTTGGAAGATGAGTCGGTTTTAAAAGTAGGCCAAAACCTAAAATACGATGCCCACGTATTGGCCAATCACGGTATCCAATTACGCGGCATTGCCCATGACACCATGTTAGAAAGTTACGTGCTTAACAGCGTCAGCAGCAAGCACAACATGGATGCGTTAGCAAAAGAGCATTTAGAGCACGACTGCATTTCGTTTGAGTCTTTAGCGGGCAAGGGTGCCAAGCAGCTGACCTTTAACCAAATTGAGGTTGAACAAGCGGCACAATACGCCGCCGAAGATGCTGACATCACATTACGTCTGCACGAAGTATTAAATCAAAAGCTAAAAGAGAGTGAGTCATTACTATCGTTATACGAAGAAATTGAGCTTCCACTTGTGCAAGTACTTACTTACATGGAGCAGCAAGGCGCGTATGTGAACGCCACTAAGCTGCACCAACAAAGCGAAGCAATCAAAATTCGCTTAACCGAGCTTGAAAAACAGGCCTTTGAATTAGCCGGTGAAGAGTTTAATTTGAACTCCCCTAAGCAGTTACAAACCATCTTTTTTGAGAAGTTAGAACTGCCGATTATTAAAAAAACCCCTAAAGGTCAGCCATCAACCGCTGAAGAAGTTCTGGTGGAATTAAGCCTCACCTACGAACTGCCAAAAGTGATTTTAGAACACCGTGGTCTGGCGAAACTGAAAAATACTTACACCGATAAGCTGCCGTTAATGATTCACCCAGCAACCGGTCGAGTACACACTTCTTACCAACAAGCGGTGACCGCCACAGGGCGTTTGTCGTCTACGGATCCTAACCTGCAAAACATCCCAATTCGTAATGAAGAAGGCCGTAAAATTCGCCAAGCGTTTGAAGCGCCGAAGGGCTCAATCATGGTGGCGGCGGATTATAGCCAGATCGAATTACGCATTATGGCGCACCTGTCTGGGGACAAAGGATTGCTCGATGCCTTTGCCAAAGGAAAAGATATCCACAGGGCAACTGCGGCAGAAATCATGGGTGTGGATGAATCCGATGTGACATCTGAGCAACGCCGTCATGCTAAAGCGGTAAACTTTGGTTTGATCTACGGCATGAGCGCATTTGGTCTAGCTCGTCAGATTGGTGTGGGGCGTAAAGAAGCACAGGAATATATCGATATCTATTTTGAACGCTACCCAGGTGTTCGTGACTATATGGAGCGCACCCGAGATGTGGCCGCCAAGCAAGGTTATGTAGAAACGTTATTCGGTCGTCGCCTGCACCTGCCTGAAATCAACTCAAGCAACGGCATGCGTCGTCAAGCGGCTGAACGCACGGCTATTAACGCACCCATGCAAGGTACCGCTGCCGATATTATCAAGCGCGCCATGGTGAAAATGCATCAATGGGTGAGCGAAACACCTGACGTTAAAATGATATTGCAGGTTCACGATGAACTGATTTTTGAAGTGCCAGAAGATAAATTAGAGCAAAGCTGTGCTCAGATTAAATCAATCATGGAAGCCGCCGCCGACCTAGACGTACCATTGGTGGTGGATGTAGGTTACGGCGCCAATTGGGACGAAGCACATTAATTAGCAATCGTTTATCAACGGGGACGGATAAGACTGTCCCCTAAAACCTTTTTGCTTGTAAGGATAAAGGTGGCTATTCTGCGCCACTTTTTGAAGTCAGCAGCATTAAGGAATACCTGTGAGCAATGCCGATTTAGTTTTTCAAAGTTACGGTCGTAGCTGTAATCATCCTGCTTTTTTCGACGACTTTTACGACACTTTCATGGGCAAGTCCCAAGATATTCGTAACATGTTTGTTGATACCAATATGTCGGCGCAACAAGGTTTGCTTCGCGGTGGCATTCTTTGGTTGGTGATGCACGCCAGAGGCATGTCAGATACTAAAATTCGTGCGCTAGGTGAAAGCCATAGTCGCCAGCACATGAATATAGACCCTAGCCATTACGCTCTGTGGCTGGACGCTTTGATGGAAACCCTGCACAAACACGACCCTGAATTTGATGGCTATTTAGAGCAAATCTGGCGTAGCACGATTCAACCGGGCATCGACTTGATTAAGAGTATGTACGACGAATAGGCAAAAAAAAGCCTGATCGCCATTGGGGGAGAACGATCAGGCTGGAATACCTTCGGGTTCTTGGGGAGATACCGAAGGATTTGTAAAACATTTCGGAGAACTAAAACTAAGACACAACAAAACTTAGTAAGTTCATTAGAGAGATTAGAAGAGCTCGGCCATTTTGCCAGCCCTGTTACAAAAAACTTATCCACATGTTAAACACCCGTTAGCTTATGGGGTTAGTGACTGCTAATAAAAATGGGATGAAATAAAGCTTAAACCAGTGATTAGTTTAAGCAGTACAGCACTTTTGTACCAATACCTATTATTGACAAACCCCCCCGCAGACCGCAGTCTTCGCACCCTAGCCCAATACAATAATAATGATCAGGCCTCACCATGTGGTTACGCGCTTCAACATTTTTTTCAATGGCTTTACTTAGCCAGCTTACTCTTTCTCAGCCGTTAAATTTTCCTGGGGATATGTTGTCCGCTGGGCAGCAACACGCCAGCACTAAGATTGCGATGACAGATCGCTATTCTGGTGGTTCCTACATTCACGATGCAACGGTAGCGGATATTGAGACTTTAGACCGTGGCATTACGGATGCCCGCGGTAAGGGTTATGGTTTTGTTACCGAGCTTACTTATATGATGGGGATAAGCTCCGACTTAAACCTAGGAGTTCGTTATGGCTATCTGTATGAAAAATCAGAAAGTGAAATAGGGTCTGCAGACGGCGATAACATTGAAGGGGATTGGATCAACGAAGGGGGCACTGAATTGAGCCTGTTGGGCAATATGCGCATCAACCATATTGCCATTTGGGAAAATGAAATACAGCTGCCAATCTGTGATGGCTCTTCTTCTGTTTGTAAAACCCGTTTAGCGGCCCCTGAAAACAGCCAGCAAGGCGGACGCTCTGGTGGTCAGGCCCAAGGTTTCTTTGCGGTAAAAAGTGGTATCGCGGCAAACTGGAAAACAGAAATGGATACCCATTGGTTAGGCAGTGCCTATGCTTCAGCGGCCTTATCCGACAAGGTGAATGGCGAAAAAGTATCTGCACCTATTACTTTAGGAGCTAGCTTCGGCGCTGTTATGCCGCTGCAGTTGCATCATCAACTGGTAGGCACCCTGTCTCTTGATTATATGCTGGGTTATTCAGCGTATTCGACTCAGGTGCAAACGAAAGTGGATTACTCCAAGCAGTCCCGTGTGAGTTTCGAACTTGAATACCTATGGGATGTGATGAACCAAGTACAGGTGCGTCCATTTGCAGAATTGGCCATTGCGCAACGCCCAAGCGAGACATTCACACTTAATGGCCAGCGCTCACGCTTAGAATACACAGGTGGCACCCAGGTGACCCTAGGTGCCCAATTGAGCGCATCGTTTTAATCTTCGGTTGCTTCGCCTTCATCGGCTTGAGACAAAAAGGCGCTGACTTGTTTTTGCAGCACATCCACGCCTTCTTTTTTCAAAGACGAGAATGTCTGTACGCTCAATAAGTCACCCATGTGCTGTAACGACTTTTGCACTTGTAAGCGGGTGCTTTGTGCAGGGCCCCTTTTAAGTTTGTCTGATTTTGTCAGCAAGATGTGTACAGGCATTTGCACATCATTGGCCCAGTCACACATCATGACATCGAACTCAGACAGTGGGTGACGAATATCCATCACCAACACCAAGGCCTTAAGGCTTTGACGCTCTTCTAGGTACTCAGACATATTTTTTTGCCACTCGCGCTTCATGCGGTCAGGTACCTTGGCAAAGCCATAACCTGGTAAATCCACAATACGAATACCCGCTTGGATTTCAAAAAAGTTAATTAACTGGGTACGACCAGGGGTTTTACTGGTACGTGCCAATTTGTTTTGTTGAGCTAAAGTATTAAGAGCACTGGATTTGCCCGCGTTAGAGCGGCCAGCGAATGCCACTTCAGCCCCTGTGTCATCAGGACATTGCTTTAAACTGGGGGCGCTTGTGATGAAATGCGCCTTTTGAAAGTTGATCTGAACTGGGTTCATGAGGCCTTTACTGCTATGGGTCAAGTTGTAAGTGGGTTAACTTTGGTTATAATGCCACAAATTTTCTGTGGACCTGTAAGCCAAACTTAATATTGGCACGGAGAGAGAGAGCCATGAAAAAGGTACTAGGACTAACTGCTGCACTTATTATGTCAGCATCTACCCAAGCGTTTGACGTTGAGGCTAAGTATAACCAAGCTTGCGCCGCTTGCCACGCAGTAGGTGTTGCTGGAGCGCCAAAAGCGTTTGATTCAGCTGCTTGGGGCCCTAGAATGGCCACAGGTATTGATGCAATGGTCACAAGCGTAACCCAAGGTAAAGGTGCTATGCCACCAAAGGGTCTATGTATGGATTGCTCATCTGAACAATTTAAAGCTTTGATCAATTTTATGAGCAAAGCGAAATAAACTAATTTCATTCGTATTTAAGGTAGTGATTCATGAAAAACTTGGCAATTGGCTTGATGTTGTCTTTGGGTTTGGTAGCAGGCGCGCAAGCAGGCGATGCTCAAGCCGGTAAAAAAATTGCAGGTGCATGTGCGGCTTGTCACGGTCAAGACGGTAACAGCGCTGCAGCAAGTTTCCCAAAAATTGCAGGTTTGGGTGAAAAATACATCCTTAAGCAATTAAAAGAATTCAAAAGCGGTGCCCGTGACAACGCCATCATGAAAGGCCAAGTTGCAGCACTTAGCGATACACAAATGGCTGACTTAGCGGCTTATTTTGCCGGTAACAAGCGTTCTGTTGGTTATGCTAAGAAAGATCAGGTTGAGCTTGGTGAGAAAATCTACCGTGCAGGTAACCTAGCCACGGGTGTACCAGCTTGTCTTGCGTGTCACGGTGCAGATGGTGCCGGTATGGAAGCAGCGGGTTTCCCTGCTCTTGGCGGTCAGCACAGTGATTACATCAAATCACAGTTAGTTATGTTCCAAGAAGGCAAACGTGCAAACGATGCTAGTGCGGTTATGCGTGATATCGCAGGTCGTATGTCTAACAAAGAAGTGGCGGCGGTAGCTGCTTACATCCAAGGCCTTCACTAGTCCTTTGATGTGTCCAAAAAAGGCGGCTTAGGCCGCCTTTTTTTATGTCCATAAAAAAGTTTAACGGAACTTAAGCCTAATCACTTGTTCAAATCCCCCTCTGCCTTTAGGCTACGACCAACCTAATATTTACATACGTTAATTACCAAGGATTTGTATATGAAATTGCGTAACCTTGCTCTTTCAGCGCTGCTGATGGCCACCGCTGTTTTTAGCCAAGCAGAACAATATGTCGCAGGTCAGCATTATAAAGTGATTGCTAATGCCACCATGCCACGTAACCCTGAAAAAATCGAAGTAGTCGAAGTGTTCTGGTATGGCTGTGGTCACTGTAATCATTTTGAGCCGACGGTTAACGCGTGGAAGAAATTTTTACAAGCGGATGTGGATTTCTATCAAGTGCCTGCGCAGTTTAGCCGTCAGTGGAAAATTCATGCCGAACTGTTTTATCTAACCCATGCATTAAAAATCAATGAAAAAGTCCATCAGCCAATTTTTGATGCCATTCATAAACAGCGTAAGCCGTTATTAGATAAAGATGATCAAAAAGAATTCTTAGCGCAATATGGCGTGAGCGAAGCGGATTTTGACAAATATGACGATTCCTTCAGTGTCCGTCGTCAATTAAAAATGGCGGATCAAATGGTGCGTTCTTGGGCCATTAGTGGTGTGCCTGCTGTGATCGTAAACGGCAAATACATGGTTAACGCAAGCTCGGCGGGCGGTGAAGAAAGAGTGTTCGATGTGGTGAATTACTTAATCGAACAAGAACGTCAGTCACTTAAAAAGTAATATGATGAAACTGGGCGCTCCGGCTGAACCTTTGTGTTGTTTGCAACTGACGGATTTTGAGCCCTGTCGTCCAGATAGCTTAAAGCTGCTGAGTTTTAATATTCAAGTGGGTATCGAAACCGGCAGCTATCACCATTACCTCACCAAGAGTTGGCAGCACTTTTTGCCGGCTAACAAACGAAAGCTAGCCCTCATGCGCATGGCACAAACCATGTCATATTTTGACTTAGTGGCCATTCAAGAAGCGGATGGTGGCAGTTTTCGTTCTGGCTTTATCAATCAAATTGAATTTCTAGCGCGCAAAGCCGGTTTTCCGTTTTGGTTTCAGCAGCTTAATCGTGACTTTGGGCCGGTGGCTCAGCACAGTAATGGTGTGCTGTGTCGGTATCGACCAAACAAGGTAAAGCGCCATAAGTTACCGGGTATTTTGCCAGGTCGTGGAGCGATCTTTCTCTATTTTGGTGAAGGCCCAGATAGCCTACTGGTGGTTGTGATGCACCTAGCCCTGAGTAAAGGGGCACAGAACCGTCAGTTGAAACATATTTGTGAGCTTATTGGTGATCATAAACGCGTGGTACTGATGGGCGATATGAATACCCATGCCGAGAGGCTACTCAACGTGAGCCCTTTAAAAAACCTGTCATTACAGCCTGTAGCACAAGGCCTGCAAACGTTTCCTAGTTGGCGACCGCTCAGGGGCTTGGACCATATCTTGGTAAGTGATTGCGTCAAGGTTAAGCAGGTGGGGGTTTTGGATATTCCTGTGTCAGATCACTTGCCGATTGCCATGGAAATTGAATTTCCACAGGCCTCTTCCTCTGCTTGCTCTTAGGCCCCACCGCAAGCAAACACACTTCGTAATACCTTATATTCAGATGCAGCAAGCTTGAAATCCTGCCCTATACTAATCAAATAAAGGGGGAGGGATATGAGCACAGACAGCGATCGTTGGAAGCACAAATACCTTAATCTCATTGATGAAAATGAGAAGCTAGAAAAGCGTTTCGAAGACAATATCGGTCAGCTTCGACGTGCCATTATACGTCTATCGATAACCGCAGAGGGTCGAGATGCGGACATGGACAGCCAGTTGGAGTCCATTAGGGATTTACTGCGCACAGATCAGCTTAACGGCCTATCCCGAATACTCGAGCAAATCGAATCAGGTTTTGAGCGCTGGCAGTCACGCCAGACAAGCTTTCAAGGGCAAATTATACAAACACTGGTGGATATCGAGACCTCTCATCAACTGCCTAAGCCCTTATTAGCTGAGCTGACCAAGGTACGTAAGCAAGTACGCCAAGCCGATAAAGTGGATTTATTATTAGCATTTACCAGTGTGATTGCACAGTGGGCAGAAGCATTGGCAGGCAGCGCTGACGGTGAATCGCAAGACATGAGTCAAACCAGTGGCTTTTTTAGTCGCTTGTTTAATAAAGAACAGAGTCGGCCAGCGGCCAATGCGGATGCATCCCAAGAAAGTAGCGATGAAGAGTCGTCATATCAAATCCCCGAGACGGCTGAAAAAGGCCTGCTCAGCATTACCTCAGAAACCAGCAAGGTGTTAGAAAACCTCATTCCCAAATTAACCTTACCCAATACCGAGCAACCTCGTGCATTGCATTTGTTGGGCAAGGTTCAAGATGGTTTGAACTTATATGAAATTGTGCCTGCGTTAGAAGTGTTGGCGGAGCTGGTGATCAGTGCATTAGGCACTGAGCAAGAAGAGTTTGAGGCCTTTTTAAAAAGCTTAAATGAGCGTTTAAACGAACTACAAAACTGGTTAAGCCAAGGGCAAGACCTAGAGCAAAACTTCAAAACCGCATCAAAAGATTTTGATGACAAAATGCGTGGCCATCTAGATGACCTAAAACAAGTGCTAAAAGACGGCAGCGATAGCCCGCAAAATTTGAAGGGCTCAGTCAGCCATCAGCTTGATCGTGTTTTTGCCACACTGGATATTTTTAAACTCGAACAACAAAATCGCGAAAAAACCTTTGAGCAGCATATTAATGAATTAAGCGAACGCCTAAAAACCATGGAAACCGAACTGGAATCGGCAAAAGAGCAGCTTAGTAAAAGCCAAGCCAAAGCCATGGTAGACAGCCTCACTAAATTACCAAATCGTGGCGCTTATGATGCTTATATTATTAAAGAACATCAGCGTTATGTCCGTTACGGTGGCGAACTGAGTTTGATTGTCTGCGATGTGGATAAATTCAAAAACATCAATGACAGCTATGGTCATCAAGCAGGGGACAAGGTACTGCAATTGATCAGTCGCCAAGTGAAAAAAGGCACGCGGCAAACGGATTTACTTGCGCGTTATGGAGGTGAAGAATTTGTGGTGATTTTGCCCAACACAGGAGCGCAATCCGCATTACAGGTGGCCGAAAAAATCCGTCAAGAAGTGGCTAAGTGCCCATTCCACTTTAAAGGGGTCAGGGTGCAAATTACCTTGTCATGCGGGGTTGCAAGCTTCGCAGAAGGCATGAGCCATGAACAAGTATTTGAGCTTGCCGATAAAGCCCTTTATCAAGCAAAAGAAAATGGTCGTAACCAATGTGTGGTGGCCGAGCAATAACAGGCCGCTAAACACAAAAAAGGCGATGCATTGCATCGCCTTTTTTAGTTAGTTACGGTTATTAACCCGCGTAACGTTGTTTCAATGCTTCAATGCGTTTGTCTAATGGTGGGTGGCTCATAAACAAACCGCCCAAGGCATTTTTTAATTCACCGCTGATACCAAACGCCACCATTTCATCTGGCATATCACTTGGCTGGTCGTATTCTGCTTGCAAGCGAGCTAGGGCACTCACCATGGCCGCAGGGCTAACCAATTCTGCACCGGCGATATCTGCACGGTATTCACGACGACGGCTAAACCAAAATACAATGGTGCTGGCCAAAATACCTAAAATCATCTCTGCCACAAAGGTTGAGATATAAAAACCCAGACCATGGCCGTTTTCGTTTTTCAAAATAGCCTTATCAACAAAGTTACCAATGATACGAGCAAAAAACATAACAAAGGCGTTCACCACACCCTGAATTAAGGTCAAGGTAATCATATCGCCGTTGGCCACGTGACCAATCTCATGGCCAAGTACCGCTTTCACTTCTTCACGGCTCATTTTATTTAACAAACCTGTGCTCACGGCAACTAAAGCGTTATTGCGGTTCCAGCCAGTGGCAAACGCGTTGGCTTGTGGGCTGGCAAAGATACCCACTTCAGGCATGCCGATACGGGCTTTTTGAGACAGCTCTTTTACTGTGCTGAGCAACCACTGTTCATCTGCATTGCTGGCTTGCTCAATGATATGCACGCCCATGCTGCGTTTTGCCATCCACTTAGATAGAAGCAAAGACACCACAGAGCCTGCCATACCAAACACTAAGCAGAAGATAAGAAGATTACTGTAATCCAGCCCTTGGCTGGTCATGTAGCTGCCAACGCCAAGCAAGCTCAGGGTAACGCTTGCCACCAATACTACTGCAAGGTTGGTGGCTAGAAATAAAAGTATGCGCATCATGGTTAATTTGTCCTATGTTGTCTTGCAAGCAATATGCGGTCGATTGGCCATAACTTCAATGGCAAATAGATGAAATATCCAAGGGTAAGTTCCAAAAGTGTACGCAATAATAATAAGAATACTTTTCATTTGTATTGCTATCAAAAGGCTAATTGATTATGATTCTCTTTACAGTTCTTAACATATAATTATATTGAGCAATTGACAAAATGAAGAAGCACCTTTTATATCTTGCTATTTCAGCACCAGTTGTTATGAGTGCCGTAGTACAAGCAGAAGAAGATAAAGATTACCGCTTAGAGTCCGTTTCAATTTTAGGTGGTGAAGCTGAACGCATACAGGTTGCGGGCTCAACTCATTTAATTGATGCTGCTGCGTTAGAGAAATTTGAATATACGGATATTCAACGTATTTTAGCCGCTGTACCTGGCGTATCGTTCCGCAACGAAGATGGTTATGGCTTACGTCCAAATATCAGTATTCGTGGAACTCGCGATGATCGTTCTGGAAAAATCACTTTAATGGAAGATGGCGTATTAATCGCCCCAGCCCCTTACTCTGCATCATCCGCATATTATTTTCCTACCATGGGGCGTATTAACGGCGTAGAAGTCATGAAAGGCGCATCGGCGATTAAAAATGGCCCTTATACCATTGGGGGCGCATTAAATCTACTATCCACACCGATTCCAGAAACGCAAAGTGGTAAGGTCAATTTGGAATACGGTTCAGACAACACCTCCCGTGCCCATGGCTGGGTGGGTGACAGCAAACAAAATTATGGCTGGTTAGTAGAAGCGCAAAAACATCAAAGCGACGGTTTTGCCACCATTGATAACGCAAAAGATGACACGGGTTTTGATAAACAAGACGTGCTTGCTAAATTTCGTGTAAACACTGACCGTGGTGCAAACGTTTATCAACAGTTGGATGTGAAGCTTCAGTACTCAGATGAGTTGTCTGATCAAACCTATGTGGGTCTAACCGAAGCGGATTTTAAAAACGACGCACATAATCGCTATGGTTTAACCCAACAGGATGAAATGGATAATGAACACAAAGAGATCACGCTATCCCATTTAATCGAATTTGGTAACACTCAGGTCACCACCACAGGTTATTACATTGAGTTTGAACGTGATTGGTTCAAAGTGGATAAGATTAACGGTGACGGTATTGATAAAGTAATTGAATGTGCCAATGGCGGCGCGTGCAATAGCTTTGCAACACAAGCCGACGCTATTGCTGTGTTGAATGGTACAGCGGCCAGCGAGATTAAAATTAAGCACAATAATCGTGCTTATGAGTCAAAAGGCATTCAAACCAAGCTAAGTCACATTGCAACTACCGGTACGGTTGAGCATCAAATTGAATTGGGCATGCGTTATCACGAAGACTCAGAGGACCGCTCTCAACCTACTGAAACTTGGCAGCAAAATGCGGACGGTTCTTTGGTATACCAATCAACTGGAGCACCGGATACACGTTATACCAGCGCGAAAGCATGGTCGGCTTATATAGCAGATGACATCGCATTTGGTCAGTGGGTAGTAAGCCCTGGTGTGCGTGTTGAGGATTATAAAATTGAACGTGAAGGCAGTGCCGACAAAGTGGCAGATGAGCAAGTGACGCTATTAGGCCTAGGCGCAACTTATCAACTCAATGAGCAAACAGCCTTATTTGCAGGCTTGCATGAAGGTCATTCCCCTGCGCCGAATGATGGCAGTAGCGACCCAGAAGAAGCTCTAAACTTTGAAACAGGTGTCCGTTTTAATGGCCAAGATTACCAAGGTGAAGCAACGGTATTTGTGAGTGATTACAAAAACTTATTAGGTACTTGTACCGCTTCTGGTGCAGCTGGCGATTGTGATATTGGCGATACAGAAAATGGCGGTGAAGTCACTATTAAAGGCCTTGAATTAATGCTGAACACTCAGCGTAATTTAGGTAAAGGCTACACTTTTCCATTAGGCTTAACCTACACCTACACAGATGCGAAATTTGAAACAACATTCTCAGATGGCGGTGATGTCTGGGGTAATGTAGAAAAAGGCGACAAATTACCAAGCTTATCTGATCATCAGCTACAACTTCGTGCGGGTCTAGAAAAAGAAAAATGGGGCCTAGACTTAAATGTTAATTACTTCAGCGATACCTGTGCAACCGCTGCTTGTAATGTGAACGAAGAGATTGATGCCTATACCGTGATTGACTTATCGTCTCGTTATCAACTAACCAATGCCACAAAACTATATGCAAATGTAGATAACTTATTGGATAGTGAAGATGTCGTGGCTCGTGCGCCTAAAAACGGTGCGCGAGCGCAAAAACCACTTAGCCTTATGCTGGGTGTTAGTCATCAGTTCTAATTTCTTAAAACGCTAAGCTATTTCCTTGATAGCTCACAACGCACATATGCCTTAGGCGTATGTGCGTCTAGTAAAACTGATCATATATTCTTAGAATGCTCTGAATCCCTTCTACGACTCAGGAGCATTTATGCCCTCCTTAATGACTCGATTGCTGAGTATTTTATTACTTACTGGAATGCTCGCTGCCTGTGAAGGTGAAATCAGCACCAATGCAAATGCGACAGGGGATGCGCCATTCCCTGTTCAAAATGACCCGAATGACAATGATGATTTTTTTCATGCAACCCAAAAGTACCTAGGCAGTACATTCTCCGATACGTTGAGTATTACAGATACAGTGGATTATTTTTTTATCGATTTACCCATTGGCGTGTATCGAGCATATCGCTTTGAATTAACGGGTTTGACCGGCGATGCCGATATTGAATTGATCAACGCCTATTTAAATAAAGAAAGTTGGTCAGACAACCTAGAGACACAAGATGAATTAATTGAATACTGGCGCGACTACACAGACCTAGATAACAACATTGTTTATTTAAAAGTCATTAATCGCTCAGGTAATGACGTCATGTACACGCTGGAGATTCAATAATGAAAGCAATCATCATGCGTTTGATAACAGCCCATTTACTTTTTCTAATTGCCATCGCCAGTTCAGCTCAAGAAAATAGTTATACCTCACTTACCTTTAAGAAATCAGTTTGGACAAGCAGTTCTTATGTGGGTGACTTGGCTGATTGGGTATATTTTGATGAAGGTAATGCTCGTGTCATAGAGTACCGAGCGCCAGAATCCAGTTTTAGCATCAGCGCCTCTATTCGTGAAAGTGAAGACGGCGGCAATGAACTTGAGTCCCTTGTGGGCGCAACCCGTTTAGGTAATACCTTTATCAAACTTGAAACAGGTGGTGCCAGTGGCCAGTTATTTAATCCAAATAAATTAGAACCATTAATTCTACCTGAAGATAAAGAATTTGAAGCCAGCCTCAATATGCTCGCCATAGGCAAGGCTGCGGATAAGTTTCCCGGTGTAAAATATGGCGCAGCATGGGTGCATTTAACTCAGCCAGCACAAATTGATTTAACGTATTACAGCGTCTTAGCCAGCGCAGGTGTGGTGGGCGCACCAAAATGGGCAGAAAGTGCAGTAGACCCTGAATTTTCAACTCACATTGTTGGTTTCTGGTTTGATGTTGATAGCTTGAGTAGCTTCATGCAGGGGCAGGGTACGTTTTATTCCAACCCAACCATCAGTGGGCATTTTTTAAGAGGTTTGGCATTAGATATTGAAATGGTAGCCGGTGTTTATTTTAGTGACCCAGGTACGGACTTTGAACCCATACTAAAAGAGGCGTATGGCTTAAATTATAAATACGTGGATAGCACAGGCTTCGCTTGGACGGTTTCTTATAAACTTGCTTATAACCTTGTGTATAAACCAAAAGATGATTTAGCGTTAGGTTTACAAGTGGGTGTTGAGGGTCGAGCATTGCAAACATTATTAGAGCTCACTGAAGACGAAAGCGTATCTACCCGAGATGAAGTCATTGGCAAAATAGGCATTGGTGATAATAGCTCGTATCAATGGGGCCCATATGTTCGATTGGCCATGGAGTTTTAATATGACATTTTCAAAAATATTTTTGCTATCGTTTTTTCTATTACTGGCAGCATGTGGCGATGATCTTTCTGGTTTGCCAGATCCACAAACAAAAGCGCCAGCTAAAGAGCCTGACTCATTTAGCTTTGCAACCGCAACCAGTTTGAATCTTACATCCTCATCTTATGGCTCGGGGGTTGTGAGCAGTGTACCGGCCGCTACAACTCGTTATTATCAATTCACATTGGGCCAGTTTGATGTGGGCACAACTTACGGAATGCTTGAAGGCATCACACTGACCAGTGCAGACGACTCACTGGAACTGGCTTGGTATAGCCCAGATCAATTGCTTCAAGAAGTCGACCCGACACAACTAAGTTTTGCAACAATGGAAGATTTTTACATTGAATGTTGCGACGAAGAGTATACGTTTTATATGAGTGTGAAAAACGCAACCTCGGTTGAGGTGAATTACACATTAGCAGTGAGTTACGTCAGTAATTAGATGGTGATCAACTTATTTTAAATAGTAGATTTAACTCAATCATAAATTTAGAAAATGGATTTTCTAAATGATTTTGTATGTTAGAAAAACTTGGCAATAAAACGTTAACAGATTTTTTGTCGCACTGTTTTATTGGTAGTAAAGAAATTAAGTAGGCATGGCAACGATATTTTTAAAAATATGTGCCGTGTGTTTAGGCACTTTTGAATTTAAAATCGGTAGTCCAATGAAAGTGTTAATGTTCTTGGCACTAAAGCAGGGGTGCCTGATTCTTCGTTGTTTTTCCCCCGTGCACGCACTGGGTATAAATTGTTTTGCCCCCAGATATTTTCAACAGCCACTTTCACTCGTGCTTTTTGCGTCCATTGATATTGAGCCACAACATTACCCCAACCAAAACCTGACACTTTTTCGTTAAGCCATGGCGCCCACCAATACGTTAAATAAAGGTGATGATAATTAATGGCTAATCGATCATTTACTTTCCAATGCCCTTGGTAGCGTAAAACTTGTTCTGGTACACCGTTACTGTGAATGTTGCCGCTACTTCCTGCCACTGGGGATTTCAACCCAAAATCAAAACCATCCGCACTGGTCACCTCGCTATGACTTATGCTTAGTTCATGACGCCAACTGGGTTGTTGATAAATAATAGAGCTTTCTAGCCCCGAAATTTCTAATTCACCAGGCGCATTGGCGTAGTAAAATACGCCGCCCCAAGTGCCCACTAAGTCGCTGCCTACGGCTGACTCTGCTGTACCATTGCGAGTTGACTCCGTGATAATAATGTTTTTAATTTTTTGCGCGTAGGCCGTGGCTTGAAAGTAAAACGCTTCAGTGAAGTAGGCGCTATAGGCCAGTTCATATACACTTAAAAATTCTGGTTCTGGGTTTTCTAAAGTATTAATCAGTTCACCGGTTGAAGAGCTTGTCATGCCTGTTCCAGACAGCTGATTAAAGTTAGATTCTGACAACAGGCCATCACGAAGAAAACCACCGCTGTAATGTACCCCAGGTGGTCCACGGAAACCTTCTTGATAGGTCAGCCGCAATACTTGATCATCATTGATCGAATAAAACACTGAACCGCGTAATGTTTCATTACTGCCCCACTGGGGGTGATCGTCATAACGAATGCCAAGATTGGTCCGCCAAGGGCCAAATATTTGCCAATTAAACTCACCATATACAGCGCGGCTTTGGTAGCTGTCTTTAAATACCCAGGTGTTAGTTTGGTTAACGGCGGGTGTTAAATCTGACGTTTGATTAACAATGAAATTGTCCCCTTGCCAGTTGGTTTCACCTGTTGCGAAGTACTCATTTTCAAACCCCAGCACAATGCGATTAATGGGGTTATCTGTGGAATGCCAGCGTAATTGAGGTTTAACACTCCAGCGTTCTTCTCGGGCCCCACCTGTGGTTAAACCAGTTGTGAGATCATAGAGGGCATAGTCATCTAACTGCCATGTCATATTGAGATCAGTGCTGAGTGCCTCAGACCACGTCCAATCATAATCCAAAGCCGCTACCGTTAACCTTTGCTCAACTTGGTCGCGGTCTTTAGTCCAGTTATATAGGTCTCGTTGTTGTTGATGATGTTGCAATTGCAGGCGTAGATCGTTGAATTGATAGTCGGCCAATAAGCGATAACTCTCACCTCGATTAAGGCGATTGCCTCGTAAAGCCGCAGGATTGGGGTGGGCTGAATCGCTTTCAACAACTTCGTTAGCCCAGCCTTTATTTGCCAATTTGTAACCGTCTTTATCTAACGCAGATGCCTGCACATACCAATGGTGGCCGTCATGCTCGCCGACAGCCATGCCTCCTGCTAACCAATGGTCATTGCCCGTTTTTAAAAACACAGAATTAGCAGGTGCCGTTAAACTGTTATACGTAATAACATTGATCACCCCTAGCTGTGCGCCTTGCCCTAATGTGACATTGCCGGGGCCAGATACAACCTCAATGCGATCAATAAAGCTTAAATCTAGACTGTTTAGCAATGAATCTGGCGGCCCCCAAAACCAATTGGCGTTAACCTTCATGCCATTAACTAACATCATTACTTTACTATTGTTATCGGGCGCTACCCCACGAAAAGATGCGATGGTATCGTCTTTGTCTTCGGCACGAAAATACCCAGGAACATATTGCATCAGCAGGTCACTCAGGGTTTGTGCTGCACTTTGATCAATGGCTGAACGTTCGATTACCGTGACGGTAGACGGCTGAAAGAGCGCTTGCTTCTCAGTCAACGAGGCAACAGAAATGTTTGTACTCATTAATTCAAGCAGAGACATTTCAAAAAAATCACTGGAATCTGAGTGCGAATAGGCCGTTGTGCTTGATAAGCAGAGCCCGCAAAACATTACAGCCATCAGAGCTTTAACTGAATGTTTGCAACCAAGGCCACTTTTTACTGGCGATATATGTGGTTCCATTCGATCAAATGACCCTAACATTTAATTAACAAGTTAAATTAAAGTGTAGATTATTATTGTGGTGGGTATTCACCAACAGCGGTGATTTGTTAGATGATGCGATTTCTAAGAGTGCATTATTTTAGTTCTGTAGTGTATATACGGGAAAGAGATCTTAAAAATGCATCGTTACTTTTCAGATCGCTTAGGCTCATTGAAGTCGCGCCGGAGTTTCTCACCACATCTAGGGCTATGTTTTTACTTGAATCAAAATGGATGATTATTTAAGAGTGATTGCTGAGATGAAAACTTTGAATTGGCCCGCCCTAGAGGATGTTTGTTCTATAGTCGCTTAGGCTCCTGTCGAATCGAACCTGAGGAGGTTCTCACATCTAGGGCTATGCTTTTACTTGAATCAAAATGGATGATTATTTAAGAGTGATTGCTGAGATGAAAGCTTTGAAATGGCCCGCCCTAGAGGATTCGAACCTCCGGCCTCGCCCTCCGGAGGGGCGCGCTCTATCCAGCTGAGCTAAGGGCGGCTTGAGAGTGCTCGACTCTAAAATTAATGCAAAAAAAGCAATTAAGGCTAGAGTTAGAGGGTAACAAGGGGCGCTATCATACGAATTCACATGATCTGAGTCTATGCAAGTCGTTGATTTTTTACAAAATCATGCACTTTGGTTTTTTATCCGGCCTCATTTGTGAGTATAATCCAGCAAATTTTAATAATTGGCGCCTAGAGAGAGGATGACCGTGACTAAGTTAATGACTTCAATGATGGTTTTAGCACTGAGTGCTATGGTTTCAGTAGCAAATGCAAAAGCGACTGATATCGAACAGCGTATTGCTCCAGTGGGTGCAGTGTGTGTAGAGGGAACTGAGTGTGCAGCAGCAGGTAAAGCGGCGGCGGCTTCTAGTGGTCCTCGCTCTGGTGCGGATGTATACAATACTTATTGTGCAGCTTGCCACGGCACGGGCGCAATGGGCGCACCTAAAGCCGGTGATAAAGGTGCTTGGAAAGACCGTTTAGCGAAAGGTTTTAATAAAACCTTGGCAAATGCGATCAACGGCATCAACCTAATGCCTGCTAAAGGTACTTGTGGTGACTGTTCTGATAAAGAAATCGGTAACGCCATCAAACACATGAGCAACTAAGCTGCTTTTGTGCATAAGGAACCCGCTTCGGCGGGTTTTTTTATGCCTGTTTGTCCTAATTCCCCGCAAGCCTTTCCGATTAAGACCTTGTCATACGTGTGTACCTGTTTGTATGGTAGCAGTAATAAAAAGAGGTCACATTTCATGAACGTAATATCCCGATGTTTCTTGCCCCTAGCTCTTTGTTGTTCGGCCAATTTGTGGGCGTGGAGTAATCACACGCTGGTGAGTCATGAGTTAATACAATCTATGCCGCAAGTGGCGACACAAAACCCAGTTAAGGTAGAGTCGTTAGCTGAGTTTTTGATGGCGAATGAAGAAGCTGTTGCGAAGCTGCTTGAGCGTGATGAGATCTGGATGGCGCAGAATCTTTGGCATTATAACCCTCGTCCAGAGGGGTTGGTATTTAAGGTGACAGGTAATCCGGAAGACGTAGTTAAACGGTTTGTTAACGCCATTCGAATCAACCCAAATGCCAAGTTTGCGCTGTATCTTCAGGGTATGCCTGGTAGCCAGTTAAACGGTACGGCCATGCCTGCTGTGGACATTAGTGTGTTTAAAGACTTTGGCCACTTAAACCACCTACCATTGCAAGCACTTACTTCTGGTGATTTAGTTTCCGCGGTTGACGTGGTAGTAAGTGCTAACGATGAGCCGGACCATGGTCATGATATCGGTTTGTTTACCGACAGTGGTACCGATCACGGCCAGCTTTATGGTTTTGGGGAGCAGCCCTTTGGTAATCCGAATCTGGAGTATGGCACGCAAGCCCCGTTTCATATGGGGTTCTATCATGAGTCACCTATTCTGTATGCCTTGGGCGGTTTCTTAAAAGAGACTTATCCACAGATGCGTATCCATCAATACAAGGGGCTGGCGGAGCTTGCGTTCGCTAATGGCCATGATTATTGGGGATATCGCTTCATGGGTTGGGGCTTGCACTACATTGGTGATTTTTCTAATCCATACCATGTGACGCCTGTGCCGGGTAACTCAACGTTGAGCACTATTTGGGTGGGTCTATTGAGCATGCTGGGTTTTCCCCAGTCTCAAAAAGAGGCGGTGCAGCTAGTGAGTAATCGTCATACCGTGCTTGAAGACTTTCAAAGTGTGATTATGACTCGTGCCTATGAAGAGCATAACTACCAGCATCCGGCCATTCAGGCGCTTACGGTTAAACAACCAGTAGCAGCGTATGCTGAGACGGATGTGATTGAAAAATTCGCACAAGCGTCGATGTATAAAGCAGATCAGGTTGGCGAAGTGTTGATGGCAAGTTTTCCGTATGAGTATGTTCAAGATGCCAATGTTGAATACTCAGAGTTAGGGGTGCTGGATACATTAGAGCAAACGGTGCATAACCATGCGGGTGAACAGGGCTATAACACATTGACAGCAACCATTAGCGGATTATTAAGTGATTTTTCAATGCACGGTTCAGCCTATGTGGCGGATATTTTAAAAGCGAAACCGTGATGGTAAAACAAACTAACGGGCGAATTATTTTTGGTTTGTTTTTGCTGGAAAGAAGATAGCTTTTTGTGCGGCGTATAGTTCTGGGTCCTTGGTTTTTAGTTCTTCAAGTTGTGCCAATCGCTCTGCTTTACGTTGCTCTTTGTTGTGTTTGTTTTCTTCTAGACGTGCCAGGCGTTGCTCGCGTTTGGCAATGACTCGCTCTGCTTGTTTTTCTAGATTTTCTCTGACCCTTTGTTCTAAATGTTGCATGCGCGTTAAATAAACGGGTTGAGCGGCCCTTGGCATGCTGCCATCTTTTAGATACGTGGCTTCTTCAATTGGGTCAACCGCTAATACCATGTTGTCTGATTGGTAGTGACCCTTAGGTAAAATGGTAATATTTGTCAGGCGCTCTTTTTTCGCTGTGCTGTCTTTTTTATATTTGAGTAATGTTGAAAATTCTTGTTCTAAAAAACGAATAATATGAGATTGGCTTGCCTGTTTTGCATAATAGTTAATTGGATTAACTAGCTGTTTATCAAATTGGATTTCTATACCACTTTTTAAACTAAAGTATTTAAAAAATGCGGCAGGGTGAACATTGGTTGCATTAATATTATAGCTTTGGTTTTCAGCATTATATTGAAACCATGTTTCATCATTTTGAGCTAGGCTCGCTATGGAGAAAAATACACTAATAACTAATATCAAGCTTCGCATGAGTATTTCCATATTTTACGGCTATTAATATCAATAAAGGGAAGGCAAGCCTTCCCTTTATTGTGCCCCTAATTAATTAAAATTAACGTGGGCCTACCTCTACATCACAGTTATTGCTTAAGCAATCCGCATCAACATAGATGACTTTTTCTTCACCCATGTTATCGCCAGTACCTGCGTTAGCAGTAATAACACTGGTTACTTGTGAGTTCATGCTTTCCGCTACGGCTGAAACAAAACCTGCGTTACCGCCTTCAGTCTCAAAGCTATCAGCGTCGTTGGCAATGGTATTGCCGCCATTTAAGTTGATAGTACCGCTTAGCTCAATGGCTAATTTAGAGTTGGCAAACACCATACCAGCATGGCCACCTAATAAATCACCTTGACCACCATTTGCAGAAATATCAGCGTTAACAATGGCTTGTTCATATTGGCTCATCAATGTAAGTGAGCCAGCGTTTGAACCCGCATGCTCATCACTTTCACCGGTAGTGGCAATGTGTAAATCGCTGCCGCCATTCATATTAATGGCTTGTGTTACGTTCACGTTATGCGCTGCAGTTAAACGAACACTACCGCCGTTTGCGCTGCTTCTTGAGCTGTCGTTATATGAGTCGCCGCCATTAACCGTAATAATACCTTCGTTGGTAACATTGATTGCACTTGGCTGAAGATAGGCAGAGTAGTTATGAGCGCTAAGGTATACGTTACCGCCATCTGCACCACTACCATAAATAGGATCTAATCCTGCTTCTTGGGCTTTAGCCGTCGTACTACCACCAATAGCGATAAGGTCTACGTTGTTGTAGATTGAACCGCTGAGGGTCGGCATATAATAACCGCCACTACGTTCATCACGGTAATCTTCAAATTCAATATCGATGCTACCTGCACGACCTGCATATACACCATTACCGCCGCTGGTATTGATTTCGTTATAACCAATGATGAAGGTTTCTGCAGAAGAAGTTGGGTTGTCGTAATTGGCAATATAAATTTGGCCACCATTACCCGCATCGGAATTATCTTCAATGGTCGAACCGCCATTTGCACTCAGGTTACCACTGATTTCGAAAACCATTGGCCCGTTCGCTGATTCGTCTGGCTCTTCAGTGTAGATACTGATGGTGCCACCATTACCCGCGTAACCGGTTGAATCGCCAGTGATTGAGCCACCATCAACGATCAAGTCACCGGTATTAATAATGCTTTGGTCGAATGCGATTTCTTCATTTTCATTTAAGTAAAGTTGGATGTCGCCACCTTTACCTGCGTTACCGCTATCACCGGCGTCTGCGCCTTTGCTGCTAATGGTGCCAGTATTTAAAATTGAGCGAGCAGCAAATAGATTAATGTCAGAATTGTTAGAGTTATAATTTTGGCTATTACCACTGCCTGAGTTTGAGTTGATCAAACCAGTGTTTACGATTGCTGCTGCTAATAGATCAATATCCGCACCGTTGGTACCTGCATCGCTATCCGAATGGCCACCATTTGCACGAAGTTCACCACTTGTTTCAATAAATAGTAATCCATTTAAGAGAATGGTACCGGCATTGCCGCCGCCATTACCTGTTGTATTTTCGCTACTTTTGTTTGCACCAGATGTGTTGATCAATCCGGAGTTAATAATGGTATAGGCACTTAAAGAAACATCGCCACCACTTTGACGATAGTAATTACTGGTATCACCTTTTAGATTAATATCACCAGCACCATAATAAGCAGCCGCTGTAAGGTTTAAGTCAACACGAGTAGCAATGGCATCATTAACCGTCGTGATGACACCATTATTTTGTATGTCATTGTTAAAATATAAGTAAGTTTGTGTTGAGCCAGAGTTGGCTGGAAGGATAAGAGTGCTGCCTTCATTTACAATCAAGCCTGTTATTTCGTGGCTATCATCACCTACTAACTTTTCGCCAGATGATTTAAATAAACGATATTCGCCTGGCAGCATGTAAAGAGTACCTGCTGCTGGTAGCTCGCTATCTTCAACCAAAAGAATGGTTTGTGTTACTTCAATGGTAACTGGATTAACACCAAATTCAGGGGTTTGTGTTGGTAGCGTATAAGACGTATCAATATTGCCAACCTTGTGGATATTAAGCGCTGTTTTGCTGTTGGTTTTATAGATTTCGATGTCACCACCGTTGCCGCCTTCACCTAAAATTGACGAACCACCTTTGGCTGAAATGGTTAAACCACTCAAAGGCGTGCCTTCGCGGCCGGTATCTGGCGTTTCACCTGGTACTTTATCGCCGGATGATGAACTACCACAACCAGTAAGTGCTATGGCACTGGCCAGCAAGCTAATTTGTAAAGCATGTTTATTAATAATCACAATACGTCCTTTTATTTTGGTGGGAATTAAATGCGGCGCAAGTTTAGGTGAAAACGAGATATTAATAAGGAAGTGCTTGTAGGAAATTAACTCTAAAGGATGTGGGAAAATAAATATAAGGGCAAAAAACTAATGTTTAAGTAGTATTTTTAAGGTGTGTTTTTGGTTCTAAGGACTGGGTTTGCACTAAATTATAAATGCCAAAAGCGATTGGCATTTATATTAACGGCAATTTAACTACTCATTAAATTTTTAAGTCCAGCTAATGCTGATACACCACGAGCTTGTTTTTGTTCTGGGTTAACTTCACCAAACCCTTCCCGTTGAATGTCATCTTTGGGGAGTTCTTCTAAAAAGCGGCTAGGTGTGGGTTCAAAACTTTCGCCATAACTTTTGCGTTTGCCCGTTAATGTGAGCGTTAAATTTTGCTTGGCGCGTGTGATACCTACATACATGAGGCGACGCTCTTCTTCTACTGTGTCAGCTTCGATGCTGTTACGGTGAGGCAGAATTTCTTCTTCTAAACCCATAATCCAAACGTAGGGGAACTCTAAACCTTTGGATGCATGTAGTGTCATGAGCTGTACTTGATCGAGTTCGTCTTCTTGTTCTTGTTGCTCAAGCATGTCGCGTAATATTAATTTCGCCACGGCATCTTCAATGCTCATTTCATCGCCGTTTTCTTCAGCCTTGGTCAGCATGCGCTCAATGTTATCAATTAAAAACCACACGTTTTTCATGCGTGCTTCAGCCATATTAGGCGTGTTGCTGGTTTGATGAAGCCATGCCTCATAATCAAGGTCGTGTACCATCTCTTTGATGGATTGCACTGGGTCGTCAGTGAAGCAGCGTTTAGTGGTGTTTTGAATCCAGTTACCAAAGCGTTGCAGTTTGTCTAATGCTAGTGGTGGCAAAATTTGCTCAAGACCAAGCTCGGTAGATGCACTCATTAAACTGAGCTGGCGTCTGCCTGCGTATTCGGTAAGCTTTTCTAATGTGGAAGGACCAATTTGGCGTCGTGGAATATTAATAACACGCAAAAAGGCCGCATCGTCAGTTGGATTCACAATGAGTTTTAAATAACTCATGATGTCTTTCACTTCGCTTTTTGCAAAAAATGATTGGCTGCCACTGAGTTTGTAAGGCACTTGGTATTGCTGCAGTTTCATTTCCATTAAGCGCGACTGATGGTTGCCACGAAATAAAATGGCATAGTCACGGTACTTACTTTGGTGGCGTAATCGGTGCTCGATAATTTCGGTGGCGATGCGCTCCGCTTCGTTATCTTCGCTTTTGCATTTCACGATTCGTATTGGGTCACCATAACCTTTGTCGGACCAAAGCTTTTTCACAAATTCGTGGGGATTATTTTCAATCACTTGGTTGGCAGCGTTGAGTATTAAACCGGTGGATCGGTAATTTTGCTCAAGCATGACAATTTTTAAATTTGGAAAATCTGTTTTTAGCAAGCTCAGGTTTTCAGGCTTAGCACCGCGCCATGCATAAATGGATTGGTCATCATCGCCTACTACGGTGAATTTACAGTGATGACCTACCAATATTTTAACAAGCTCATACTGGCTGGTATTGGTGTCTTGATACTCGTCCACTAAAAGATAACGGGTATTTTTTTGCCACTTTTCACGTACGCTTTGGTTGTTCATGAACAGCAAGGTGGGTATTCGAATAAGGTCGTCAAAATCCACAGCGTTATAGGCTTTTAAACTGCGGTCGTAACTTAGGTAGGTTTGCGCCACTAACATTTCTTGTGGAGTTTGAGCCATTTGTACCGCTTGTTCGGGCTCGATCAAATCATTCTTAAGTGTGCCAATTTGTTGTTTGATCATATCAACCATATCACCGTCGGCGTCATGTTCGCGATGCATGATGTCTTTTAAAAGCGATTTAGTGTCGCCATCATCAAAGATCGAAAAACCCGGACGAATACCCAAATGTTTATGTTCTTTGCGGATAATGTTCAAACCAAGATTGTGGAATGTTGAAACCGTTAAGCCGCTGGCGGCTTTGCCTTGAACCAGTTTCGCCACACGTTCTTTCATTTCTTTAGCGGCTTTATTGGTAAAAGTAAGGGCCGTGATGTTACGGGCAGGTACCCCGCACTGCTCTATGAGATACGCTATCTTGGTGGTGATTACACTGGTTTTACCTGACCCCGCCCCTGCTAAAACCAATAGCGGGCCATCAATATGTAAAACAGACTCTTTTTGGCGGGGATTTAAGTGATTCACAATCGATAAGTACTGATATAAAACGGTGGAGTAGGTTACCAAAAAATAGATGAAATGATTAGCATTGACACAGGGTTATTATCATATTGGTTAGAACTTTTGGTTTGCTTAAGCAGTATGGCTGCTGCGCGTAATCAGCTTTTACTCATCGCCTAGCCCTATAAGGGATATTCTGGCTGACTTAAGCCGTTTAAATTCATTTATAAAAGTCAGATTTAGATTTTATTGCAGCCGACGCTCCATTTGACGATAGCTCAGGGCTTCCAGAATGTGCGCTTTTTCAATTTGTGCGCTGGCGTTTAAGTCAGCAATGGTGCGCGCGACTTTTATGATGCGATGGTAAGCCCTTGCACTTAAACCCAGTTTATCAAGGGCGTCTTCTAACAAGTGGCTGAGGTCATTGCTCAATGGGCAAAGCTCACTAAGTTGTTGCTGGTTTAGTTGAGCGTTGGTGCAGTGCTGGCGTTGCATTTGAATGGCCCTTGCTTGCTCCACTCGCATTTTAACTTGCTGGCTACTTTCCCCTTGCTCGCGACTAGACAGTAAACCTTTGCTTAAAGCAGGTACTTCTATTTGAATATCAATGCGATCAAGTAGTGGCCCAGAAACCGCGCTTTGATATTTAAGAGCCTTCGCTTCTGAGCAGTCAGCGCAGCGCTTGTTAGGTTGTTTTAAATAGCCGCAAGGGCAAGGGTTCATGGCACTGACTAATTGAAAATTAGCGGGATACTCCACCTGCTGTGCTGCACGGCTAATACTGATGTGGCCGGTTTCTAATGGCTCGCGTAACACATCTAACACATGGCGGCTAAATTCAGGAATCTCATCTAAAAATAATACCCCATGATGGGCCAGCGAAATCTCCCCCGGTTTAGGGTGGGTGCCGCCACCGACAAGAGCCACACCGGATGATGTGTGGTGGGGCTGGCGAAAAGGGCGCGTTGTGAAGTAGGGGCGAACAGGCTGATTCGACACACTATAAAGAGAGGCCACTTCTAACGCCTCTTGCTCATTTAGCGCAGGCAAGATGCCCGGTAAGCAATGGGCCAGCATGCTTTTGCCCGTACCAGGTGGGCCACTCATCAGCCTGAAGTAGCTTAATAGACCCTTTAAGCTATAATTTGATTAATTATTATAATTTGGCTTAAAAATGGGCAAAAAACTAGCAATTCCATACATTCGGATGTCAACAGAAGAGCAACTCAAAGGCGATTCGTTAAGAAGACAGTCAGAGCTAATTAATACATATGCTAAAGAGAATGATTTAGAGGTTGATTGGACAACTAACTATACAGACATAGGCAAGAGTGCCTATACCGGAAAAAACCTAGCAAAAGAGGCGGGTTTAGGTCGTTTCCTTGGTGCTGTTCAGGCAGGAGTTGTTAAGAGCGGTACAGCCCTATTAATTGAGAGTTTAGATAGGCTTTCAAGGAAGGAAGTCAAAACAGCTCTAAAAATTATTTTAGGCATTTTAGAAAATGGCATTGAAATTCATGTTTTAGGTGAAGCAGAAAAGACTGTTTACACTGAAGAATCAGACGAAAAAGACTTAATCATTGCAATTATCATTTTAAGTCGTGCAAATCGTGAAAGTAAGATTAAACAAGAGCGATTAAGTAAATCTTGGGAAAACAAAAGACGAATTGCAGAAGAAGAAAAAAAGCCAATAACTAAACGAATTCCAGCATGGTTAGAAGTAAGAGACGGTAAATTTCAAGTTAATCAGGAAAAAGGCGAAGTTGTTCAAAGAATAATCAAGATGAAACTTGATGGTTATGGTTCAAATAAAATTGCATATATTTTGAATAGTGAGGAAGTGCCCGTTTTTGGTCGAGGCAAAAAGTGGCACGAATCATACATTAAAAAAATTATATCTAATAAAGCACTATTAGGAGTTTATACAGCTCAAAAGCTAGACCAAGATGGTAATAAAGAGTTTGTTAAAGAGATTGGCGATTATTACCCCAAATTAATATCAAAAGACGACTTCAACCGTATAAACATTAAGCGAGATAATAAAGGCAGAAAATCCGCCTATTTCTCAAACTTGTTTACAGGGATTGCCAAATGTAAAAAATGCGGTTCATCAATGGTAATGATAAATAAGGGTAGTGATTCGAAGGGTGGTAAATATCTAATTTGTTCGAATGTTAAAACTGGTAAGAAAGGCGAAGACGGTAGGCTTTGTGATAATAAAGCTTCGAGCTATAAAGATTTTGAAAGAATAATATTAAGTCATTTAGACAGTCTAGACATAGAAAATATTATTGATCCAGATATTAATAATGAAACGGTAGAAGAAATAAAAGAATTAGAGTTACAAATATCAAATATAACTACTGTACTAAATAATATTCAAAAATCTATTGACGAATCGATAACAGAAAATAAAGGGGTTGTTTCTAGTTATCTAATTAAGAGAGAAACAGAATTAACAGTAGAATTAAATGATTTTAAAGACCAATTTAATACAAAAAAAATAGAGTTGAATAAATCAGATTTATCAAGAAATAATTTTTACTATAACTTTAAAGAGATAGTAGGCGAAAATTATATATTAAGAGCAAAAACCAATATTGAATTAAAATTAATTATCGAAAGTATGAAAATTGAGGTTCATGGTAGTTATAATAAAAAAGTAAGCGAAGTAGATATTACATTAATAGGTGGTTATCGAATAATTTTATTAATTGATAAGAACTTTTTAGACAATAAAGAAAATAAGGTTTTAACAATACCCGCAAAATCAGATAAGCCACTAAAACAAAGGGATTTACATCTTAGAGAGTCTATGAACATATTCAAAACAGAAAATAGTATGTTTCATAATTTCAAATCGAAAATTATAAAGGATTTAACATCTTAATAAATGCTCGTTCCGAGCCTGTCAGTATGAGCCTTCGGCTCTAATCTTTTTTCATTCGTCAAATCAATCATTATGGGGCTTTTTAAGCCCTTTTTTATTCTCGTCATACCAAAACACCAAATAAGAAATAAAAAGCCTATTTGGGGGCATTTATGCCCTATTAGAGCCGCAGGCGATACCTTCAGAGCGAGGAACGAGCCGTTCGCATGCGAATCATGATGTTTAAACATAATTTCATGTAAAAACAAAAACTTTTGTTTCTTTTGGATTTTGCAGAAAATTTATTTTCGAGAAATATTAAAAGAAAAAATCAATAAAAGTTTCTCTCATACTCTCTTCAAAATAATATGTAAAAGTAATATTTAAAAATAAATTTTTAAATATATTCTTAGGAATTATAGAAAAATCCAAAAAAACCTTATCCTATAAGGATTTTAACTATGCTTATAAAAAATCACTTAACCCTACTAGGGTGAGGAGGTTAACCCTAATAGGGTGAGATTTTGAAATTTACTTAACCCTACTAGGGTGAGGTGATTAACCCTACTAGGGTGAAGTAGTTAACCCTAGTAAGGTTAAGTAAAAACTAACCAAAAAAAAGACAAATAAAAAGCTATATAACATAAGGGATATTCTAAAATAATAAAAAATAATATTTTAATGCTCTTTACATTCACCAAAAAAATGGTTAGATATTATTAAGCAAACCAAAAAGGTGAAAAATGAATGAACAAAAATCAAATGCAATAAAAGAAAATTACGATATTAAAATTAATACTTTAATACAATATTTAAAAGACAATAGCATTGAAATAGATGAACCTACTGAGAGTGAAAAAGAAGAAAGCTTTACAAAGTTATATTATTCGACAGCACTTAATCTTGCAGGTTTATCAAAAAAAGAAAACCTAATAATATCTAAAATCCATGCTGAACTTTGCAATTTAAAAGGTGTATTTTACGACACAAAGGACAATAGAAAAAGATTAGAAGATGTTACAGGATATTCTAGATCCATGATTAATAAAGCGATGCAAGCTTTAAATAAAAAAATAGCACTCCTAAAAAACACACCTCCAATTATTCCCATAAAAACATACAGCGTAAAGGGTAAAGAATTACCTAATGGATTTATTATTAATCCCTATTTATATTCTTTTGGTTCATGGTTTGAGACAAAAAAAAGAAGATTAATTATAAAACTTGTTTTCTCTGAACAAACACAGGATTTAGAGTATTCAATTCGTCAAGAGGATGAACAAACTGGTGAAATTATCCTTGACAGTGAATGCTTTGATTTAAATAAAGTTTTAAATGATATTAATTCAAATAATAAAAATAAATAGAAGAGGAGAAAAATGAAGAAAGAAATTAAAAATATTATAAATAAAGTTTTAAAAGAATCAGAAAAAGAAGAAGATTTTATATTTGAGCTTGAAAAGCTAAATATTAAATACAATAGACATCTTGATATTCATAGAGATTTATTAAATTCAATTTTAGACGGCACTTTAAGTATTGAAGAAGCTTTAAAAATCATTAAAGAAAAAGAAGCTTTTAAAAATAAAAATAGGTATAAAAAATGAAATACTTAATTTTTATATACTTATTTATTTTTCTAATTTTTTATCAGCTGAAGATTATGGTGAAATCGGGCGGGAGATGGAAAAAAGGCGAGTCATTGAAGCAGAAAAAGAGCTTAGAAGATGGGATGCACAACGAAGCGAAAGAATAGATAATCAGCTTTACAATAAAAATAAGAAAAAAAGCACATCAAGCACACTTTCGCAGTCACTATCAGAAGTAAAATACGGACGAGATTTAACAAGAAAAGAATGTGCAACAGTCAAAATATTATTTTTAAATTCTTTGAGTTGTGAGAATTTTTAATATGAAATTCAAAACTAAGATATTTATAAAGGATATACTAATAATAATTTGGCCAGCTTGCACAACTGCAATAGTTGGAACAAGTATAATGATTATTTCAACTTATATTTATCATAAATTTTAAGTAAAAAGAAAGATTAATATAAAAATGCAAGAAAAAAGCGAGGTTGAAGAATGAGATGTAAAGAATGTAATGATGATTTTGATAAATATTTATTGGATACTGCGATGAATGTTACGATGAAGCAGTTGAAGAGCATTTTGATGAATTGGATTATATAGATAAATTAAAAGAAGATAGAAAGTTAAAAAACGAGAAAAAAACGAAATGAAATATTTCAGCAAATAAAAAGCCTAGTTAATTACTAGGCTTTTTATATCTAACAATAATTTAAATTTTACTTTTTGATACTAAATTTGAAAATCTTTTACCAAAACTCCCTTTTTCATCTGGAATTAATTCTTTAAAAATTGAGTCAATATAATCTTCATTAATAATTTCATTGCTATGTATTTTTCTTAATAGATTACTTTTTATATTCAATAAGTTTTTAATATTATCCTCAAAACTCGATGTTATTATAGATAACTTGTTTTCTAATTCATTTATTTTACTAATCTGATTTTCTATAGATATTTCAAATCTTTGTCGTTCGGTGTCCTTTTCTTTTAAGATTCTTTCAAGTTCTTCTATTTTTCTATCTCTTTCATTTACCAGTGATTCTGTTTTATTCCTTAATGTAAGCTGGCTATTATGGTGTTCAGATTCAATATCTTGAATTCGTTTCTCATAATCTTTATTTGATTTAGTGTGATTCAATATTTCTTCATCAAGTCTAGATTTTGGAATTACTGCATCATTTAGCCACTTTATATAAAGAAGAGTGGCTTTATTATGAATATTTGAGGATAAAGCTTTAGTGAATTCAATAATGGCTTTACCAAGAATTAAATTAACTAAACCAATTGACAGGGGTATTAATAACCACCAACCAACCCTTATATTCTCTTGAAAAAATTTAAAATCTACATTACTAAATTCATAGATTGAATATATGACTAAATGCCAATTTATGATTATAAAAGATATTGAAAACGAAGACCAAAAAGGGTTTTTAATTCTAGCCTCGACAACATCATCTATTGTTGTAGTTATTGTCTCTTTCAATTTTCTACTTCCTTATTTAAATATAAATGAGGCAATGGCTACACCAAGACTTAATATTGATATAAATATTGCAAATATTGCCATTTTGCTAGATGAATCCATCTTATCCATATGCTCTTAATGATGTCTTTCTTTCATTTTTGTATCGAATGGCGATGACATAATGCAACCTCCTTGTAAACCAAGTTTAACTTTAAGAACTATATTATTATTTTTTCGACCTGTATATATCACTCACTGATTAACCAAAATCTTTTGGGCCCAGCAAGGCGGATACGGCGAAGCCGTTAAGGCAGAGCCTTGGCCTCGCAGAGCAAGAAGGGTGAGCAAAGCGAACGAACCAATCCCGTAGGGTTGGCCTATCTTGAACATTAATATTATAGGGGCTAGGCAAAGCGTTTTTTTATGGTTCAATGTAAGTATATAAATACTGTAATTGAGATGAAAAATTGGATTGTAAAAGCGAAACCACTAAGTGCAAAAGGAGGACAAAAACATTCTGAATATTTATTAGATTACTCTCACCCTTCCCATGCGGGCACGAGCAACATACAAGTTTTAGGGGGTGATTTTAATAAAATACAAAATGAACATGATGAAATAGTACAAGCCCGTCTTGAAAAAAATAAAGGCGGAAGACCTGTTAAAAATATAGGTCAATCAATAGTTTTTAGTTTACCTGCATCTATCCGTCCAACTCCAGAAGTATGGGCAAAAGTCCTAGATAATTCACTTTCTGCAATCTCAAAGCAAACGGGCATAAATAAAGAAGATCTTTCACACTTTGCCGTTCTTCATCAAGAGCCACATAAAAAAGACCACATGCACCTTTTAATAGGTCAAAACCCAAATGGAAAGTATGAAAAGAAAATAACTGGAAAGCATACAATCGGAGCTTGTAAAGTAGCTTTCAATAAGACTATTAAGGCCGAATTAGGTTTAGATAACAAAGAATTTAAACCAAAGAATAAAGGTATAAAAGAAAAGCCTTTGTGGTTAGCTCGTAAAATAAAAAAAGAGAAAGAAGAAAAGCGACTTTTAGAGCTTAAAGATGATAAAAATAAAGAGCTAGTATATTTCATTGAAGCTCAAAATAAATCATTAAAAGAGTCTTCTAGAGCTGAAAATATCAAAAAAAATAATGAGTATTTAATAGAAGCTAATAAAGATTTGACGACTAAAAAAGAAAATCTAGAGAAAGGGATACTTAAAATTAAAGACGATTTTAAAGTTTTTACTAATGATGTTAAGAAGTTTAAAAATCAAGTAGATAATAATAGCTCAAGAGAAGTTATAGAAAAACAAGCACAAAAAACAGCTAAACAAGCCTCTATTGTTAGCAAAGCATCCCCACAAACAAAACAAATTATTAACGATACTTTAAACAAAGTAACAGCTTCAACAAGTCAAGGAACCTGTTTAAGCTGTGGTAGTGCAAAAGCTATGTATTCTAACCAGTGTGCAAGTTGCTATGCTGAATCTGGTGAATATGAAGAGTTTGAAAATGAATTAGTACAACAAACAAAACTTAAAAACAAATTATCAAAAAATAAAGTGGGACAAGGTTTTGTTTATGACCCGACAAAAAGCAAAAAATAGGAGAAAACACAATGAAAACAAACCCATTTAAAAAGATAGAAAAATATAAAAATGGTTGTGAAATTGAAATGACAGATGAAGATTTTCAGTATTTTGAAGATTACAAAGACTTTTATAATGAATTTGAAAAAGTATTAATCAATGAGAATTTTGATGTTAATAAAAAATCAATTATTAAAAAATTAAAAGATGTAACATCAATGTTTGTTAACAAAGAAATATCAATGAATGCAGCTATTAGAATTTTAAAAGAAAGAAAAACATCAACTGATTCAACATCGAACAATAACAATAACAATAACAATAACAATAATAGGAGATTATAAAATGAAAACAATAATATTAATACTAGCAACTTTATTAAGTTTTAATTCAAATGCAGATTTAGCATTTAATATAAAACTGCCATTTAAAAATATATATATTCATATAATCGAAGATAACGGAGATTCAACAAATGATGAGGTTTATGGGGTTCTATTGAAGAAGCTTGTTTTGGTGCTAGGTGTGAAGATTAATTAAAATAAAAAATATGAATTATAAAAATATTATTAATTATAATGACTATCTCTAGTTAATTAAGCTTTTCAGAAAAAAATAAATAATCGTCTGTATATGATAAAGGGATCTTGGAGGGATATTTACAGGCAAGAACTCAGGCTGTTAACTGTGTTTTTAGTAATAAAAAAAAACTATAAATAATCATGTGTTTAGAGGCTAAAAAGGAGTCATTAAATTCACTAACGATTTAGATGTTAAATAATTGAGATATTCCTTGCGAGCTACATTTCTTACAGTTCTTCATTGCAAAGTAGGATCAATTTTATGATATTTATATTTATTAATAAGAATAGCTTGTAAAATAGATGACTATAAGTATCATTGGATACTATTGTAATCAGTATTATTGGTTGAGTAATAGATGTCCATTATCCCGCATCCAATTCCTTATCAAGGCAGTAAAAGGAAGTTAGCACCTGCGATCCATGCTTTTGCTAATAATAAAAAATATGATGTTTTATATGAACCCTTTGCTGGTTCAGCAGCTTTTAGTCTTTATGCCGCACACCACGGCTTAGCAGACAGATATGTCTTGGGTGATGCCTTTGAATCACTTATAGATCTTTGGAAATTAATTATAAACCACCCAGAAAAAGCATCTTCAATGTATAAAAAAATATGGGACGGTCAAAAACAAGATGATTTCGAATACTTTAATCGTATTCGAAGTTCCTTTAATGAACATCGAGACCCTGTTCATCTGCTCTATTTAATTGTCCGCTGTGTAAAAAACGCCGTTAGATTTAATAATGCTGGTAATTTCTCACAGTCAGCGGATAAAAGAAGGAAGGGGACAAGGCCTGAGACTATGGAGAAGCAAATTTATGGGGCTAGTCAACTTTTAAAAGGTAGAGTTGATTTTTTTGTAGGTGACTTCACTGAGTGTGTTAGCGGTGCTTCCTCAAGGGATTTAATTTACATGGATCCACCATATCAGGGGACATCACAATTAAATGATAAACGATACTATGAGCAGCTTCATCGAGAAACTTTATGTGACTTTTTAGCGGAACAAAATCACAAAAATGTTGATTATCTACTTTCCTATGATGGTAAAACAGGTGAAAAAATTTATGGTGATGATTTACCTGAAAGCTTAAATTTAAAACGAATTTATATAAATGCTGGAAGATCAACTCAAGCGACATTAGTAGGAAAAAAGGAAGTTACATTAGAAAGTCTATACTTCTCTCCGTCCTTTTCAGGTGTAATGGATATTACGAATGATGCTGAGTATTCGTTTCAGGGGCAAATAGCGCTTTCAATCTAGTTTTTTAATTAATGCTTTTATTAGGTCTTGAGGTTCCATCTTTCTTTTTTGAGCTTCTTTGCATAGTTTGTCATAGTCTTTAGTTTCGCTATCAAGCCATCCGATTGAAATTGTTCGCTGTTCAAGCATTGCTATATGGGTATAGCTTTCAGGAAATGCCCAGTAGCATGACTTACAAATAATTGGGTTTTGAAGTGTGGTAAAATTTTGGCACTGTTCGCACGACCAACTCTTTGCTCTCTGTGCGGAACCATCTAATAGCATAAATTCATCTAAATTTGCTAAATCTGCTTCATTTCCAGCAACTTCATAAGGTATCCTATGATCTATCTGCAAGTACCTTGGTTCTAGCTTTTCATTAGTAGTAGCAATTCTAGAGTCATACTTTTTTACTAATGCATCTTTAAAAGCTTTTGGAAATGCGCTTCTTCCTCCAATTCTACCTTTTTTAATCTTACTTGTAGTATCGAATTTATATGCAGCTATGGAACGGCCAGTTGTCGTGCTAATGACTTTAAATGTTATAAGGGGGATTCCTTGCTCTCTGACATCTCTAATAGCCCGAGGTGGGTGGTCATAGTTATAAGTATTCTTTATATCTTCTGTAGTAATGCTACCGTGTACCAGAAGGTGGTCAATAACAGTTCTGGCTCTTTTGGCTGTCACTTTGTTGCAAAGGTCTAATATTTCTTTGGGTATATTATCCATAACCTGTAGTTTTATCCTTCAAGAAGTTTTGATGGCTCTATGTTTAGTGTTGAAGCTAAGCTTTCGAGTGTTGTGAGGGTAATATTTCGCTCCCCTCTTTCCACAGAGCCGATATATGTTCGGTGATAGCCTGATAGCTCCGCTAAGTCTTCTTGCGATAATCCTTTTTGGAGCCTGAGTATTCTGATATTTATTGCAGCCTGCTGTATAAGAGGCGACTCAATCGCTTTATTTGTTTTTTTCATGAAGATTATTATCAATCACGATACTTATAAGTCTACAGACTATAAGTAGCATCATTTTTTTGTGGATGGCCTACTGCAGTGCTAATATCAACTTGCTCAAGAATAAGGAATGGTAATGGAAATAATTGAAAATATTGAAGATCTCCCTGCTAAGATTCAAGCAAACCTGCCTAGCGATATAGGGCTGGCTTTTTTAGCAGGAATGAAAACAACTCATAAGCCAAATTCTACGATTCCAATTCTGTGGTTAATTTGGCATCAAGATGGGATTGCTTTCTGCTCTACTCATAGAACACGGGGACTTTATAAAAGTTTAAAGATTAGTGAAGTCGATTCAATTAGATTAATAAAACCTTCACCGTTTATGACGTCTAAAATAGAAATTATTCTGAAGGGACCCTCGGAGGGTAGTTTCGAAGTGACAATTTCAGATAAGACTAACTATGATGAAGTAACAAGGCTTTTTAAATCTTGCGGATACCAAATTTTGTGAATTCCGATGAATATTCTTTTAAAGCCTTCATATTTATTTCGGTTTGTTAAATGGGTCTAATTGGCTACAATATGAGTAAATTATGGGCGCCTGCTGCGCAAATCTCTAATGCCCGTTTAGCATGATGCTGACCTTTTACTTGGGCCAAATCTGGCCCGTGATACTGCTCTTGGGTGATGGGGATAATGTTTAAACCTTTAAGGCTTTGCTGTTTAATTAGGTGAGCACATATTTCCAACAAATGGTCGCATGTAAGGTGCTCGCCACGGCTTAAGCTGGCCTCTTCTGTGTTAGCACTGGGCAAAATGAGTGTTCGCATGGCCGCGGTCGCATTTAGGGCCGCTGGAATGACCCCAGCTACACCCCTTATAGCGCCCGTTAAAGCCAGTTCTCCGATAAACTCATAGTCTGCAAATTTGTCTTTAGGGATTTGGTCGCTGGCCGCTAAAATGCCCAATGCTATGGCCAGATCAAAGCGACCTCCTTCTTTAGGCAGGTCGGCAGGGGCTAAATTAACGGTGATACGGCTGGCTGGAAACTCAAAACCACTATTGAGTATGGCACTGCGCACACGGTCTTTACTTTCTTTAACCGCAGCTTCTGGTAACCCAACAATTGAAAATGCAGGTAAACCATTAGAAAGGTGGGCTTCAACATGAACCAAGGGGGCATCAATACCTACTTTGGCTCGGGAATACACAACAGCTAACGACATGGGCATCCTTGCGGTCGTTTAGAGTAGCTTGTTAGTGTAATGCTCTCATTATTTAGAACTATCAGAAGTTAGTATGAAACTCGGGCCTGTTTCATGATTTTATGCTGTTTTCTAGTGCGCTAACTTGTTTTTCTAACGCTTCTAGTTTCTCTCGAGTGCGCAGCAGTACGGCTTGTTGCGCATCAAACTCATCGCGACTCACCACATCCAGCTTATTGAGTTGGCGCGCTAAAACCTGCTGAATATTTTGTTTGATATCTTGGCCAGCTTGTTCTGGTAATAGTGCACTAATTTGTGACGTGATCTTTTCTAATAATTCGGCTTTCATAATGGGCTCCTTAAGGGGGCAAAGTGTATCACAAGCCCAAGATTTATAAGGACTATACACTAATAGTTAGACGTTCTTTGCCAATATGAGTGTTTAGCCTCAAAACACAAATTATTCGATTCTTTTACTTGAAATGATCTAGCCACACAGCATAAGTTATCTTTGGTGGTGTAATTTAGTGCTTCAGGCTTGTCCTAAATTGCTATAATTGCACCAATAATGAGCCATGGCTGTGCTTGTGCAATAAAATAGGGCGATCATATTGGTCGTTTTTTCAACATGATCACCTACAGGCCACTAATTACAAGTGGTTGGTAAAGTTGGTCTCAAGATTGCTAAAAGAGTGCATGAAATAAATATATTGTTTATGAGTGCGCTAACTTTGAGCAAATAAGACAAACTCTGTTTTATCGCTGCTAGGTCATGCTCCAAAATAACAATAAACTTCTTATTGAAGGAAAAATATATGAAAACTCTATCTAAAGCGGTTGCAGTAGCAAGCTTACTTTCAGCTGGTGTAATGGGCGCACAAGTAGCGAACGCAGAAGTGTCTTTTAACGCAGCGCTAGTATCTGACTACGTTTTCCGTGGTGTTTCATACTCTGATAATGGCCTAGCTTTACAAGGTGGCGCTGATTATTCACATGAATCTGGTTTATACGTGGGTACTTGGTTGTCTAATGTAGATGATGGTACGGATACAGATATTGAATATGATCTGTATGTTGGTTATGGCCTTGAAACTAACGGTCTTGAAATTGACTTAGGTTATACCACTTATAACTATGTAGATCTTGATGAGGGCAATACAACTGAGATTTATGCAAATATTACAAAAGGTGCAGTAACGGCATCTGTGTATCGCGATATTGACCTATATGATTCTACTTATCTTGGCTTAGCGTATTCAATGGAGCTGCCAGAAGATTTGGCTCTAGATCTAACGGCTGGTTACACTATTGTAGATCCAGATGATGAAGATGATATTTACGATGTTTCTGCAACTGTGAGTAAAAGTTTAGAAATGGTAGATGTTGCTTTTACAATTACAAATGTAGATGGCGACGCTGCTGGTGCTGAAGATGATACTTTATTCTTCCTAAGCGTTTCTAAAGAATTTTAATTCTTAAAACCTAAAAGCAATCAGGTTTTCCTGGTTGCTTTTTTTATTCCTCAAGGAGTTTGATATGAAATTGGTTACGGCCGTTATCAAGCCATTTAAATTAGACGACGTGCGTGAAGCACTGTCTGAAATTGGCGTTCAAGGCATTACCGTTACTGAAGTGAAAGGCTTCGGTCGTCAAAAAGGACACACTGAACTGTACCGCGGTGCAGAATACGTGGTGGACTTTTTACCTAAAGTAAAACTTGAAATTGCCATCGATGATTCTCTAACTGACAAAGTGATCGAAGCGGTTTCTAAAGCAGCTAACACTGGCAAAATCGGTGACGGCAAAATCTTCGTGACAGCCCTAGAACAAATCGTACGTATTCGTACCGGTGAAACTGGCGCTGACGCGGTTTAATTTCTTTTTTAAAAAGACATTAAACCCTTTTAGTTTTTAAATTTTTTCTGACGTTTTAAAAACGTATTGAAGCTTAATGCGGGGGCATTATGGAAAACAATGTGTTTCAACTTCAGTACGCCATGGATACCTTTTACTTCTTGGTATGTGGCGCACTTGTAATGTGGATGGCGGCTGGTTTCGCCATGCTAGAAGCCGGTCTGGTTCGTTCTAAGAACACCACCGAAATTTTAACTAAGAACGTAGCGCTATTCGCTATTTCTTGCACCATGTACCTAGTATGTGGCTACGCCATCATGTATGACGGCGGTTTCTTCCTTTCAGGTATTACTGAAGTAGACAGTGCTGCGGTACTGGCTGATTTTGCAGCCCGTGAAGACGGCTTCGAAGGCGGTTCAATCTACTCTGGTGCATCTGACTTCTTCTTCCAAGTGGTATTCGTAGCAACGGCTATGTCTATCGTATCGGGTGCCGTTGCTGAGCGTATGAAGCTTTGGTCTTTCCTTGCTTTTGCTGTGGTAATGACCGGTGTGATCTACCCAATGGAAGGCGCTTGGACTTGGGGCGGTCAATCTGTATTTGGCATGTACTCACTAGGCGATGACTTCGGTTTCTCTGACTTTGCCGGTTCTGGTATCGTTCACATGGCCGGTGCAGCTGCTGCCCTTGCGGGTGTTCTATTACTAGGTCCACGTAAAGGTAAATACGGCGCGAATGGCGAAATCAATGCCATCCCAGGTGCAAACCTTCCTCTAGCGACCCTAGGTACATTCATCCTTTGGATGGGTTGGTTCGGTTTCAACGGTGGTTCTGTTCTTAAACTTGGCGACATTGCGAATGCTCACGCAGTAGCAGTGGTATTCACCAATACTAACGCGGCGGCTGCCGGTGGTTTGATTGGTGCATTAATCCTAGCGCGTATCTTGTTCAAGAAAGCGGACTTAACCATGGCCCTTAACCGTGCACTTGCCGGTCTTGTGGCAATTACTGCTGAACCTTCAACGCCAACACCATTCGAAGCCACTATCATTGGTGCTATCGGTGGTCTAATCGTTGTGCTTTCTATCCTGACTCTAGACAAGATGAAGATCGACGATCCTGTGGGCGCCATCTCTGTTCACGGTGTGGTAGGTCTATTTGGTCTACTAGTTGTGCCATTCACTAACGCAGGTACCACTATTGGTGGCCAGTTAATGGGTGCTGTTACCATCTTTGTTTGGGTATTCGTAGCCAGCTTCATTGTTTGGGGCATCATCAAAGCTGTGATGGGTGTACGAGTAACAGAAGAAGAAGAATACGAAGGGTCTGACCTTGCCGAATGTGGCATGGAAGCATACCCAGAATTTACCAAGAACGGTTAATTCACAAATTCTTTAAAGAATTTTTCTTTAAACAAAAAACCCGCTTAGATGAAAGTCTAAGCGGGTTTTTTTGTTCAGACGAAATCGAAAAATTGAGACGATAAAACTTAAGTTAATATCAATCGGTAGGATGGTGTTAGTTGCGAGTAACACGAGCGACGTAACCCATCAGTTGCAGATTGGTGTGATGGGTTACGCATTTTCCCTTGCGGGAAAAAGCTAACCCATCCTACTAAGTGCTTTTTTATTGTTTAGATTAGTAGGTCGGGCATTGCCCGACATAATCACTTTAGGCTTTAGCTAATAACGCTTGTTTTTCTTCTGCTGTTAGAAAACTGCTGTTTATACTATTGCGTGCAAGTTGTGCTGCTTGTGCTTCGCTCATCTTTAAGTGCTCAGACAAGGCGGTAAAGTTTTCTAATAAATAACCACCAAAAAACGATGGATCGTCAGAATTCACGGTGACGTTCAAACCAAATTCTAATAGTTTTAAAATATTATGCTCACTCATGTGGTCGTATACTTTTAAGCGCACGTTGGAAAGCGGGCATACGGTCAATGGCATTTGGCTGGCCGCTAAACGCTGCATAAGGGTTTCGTCTTCACTGCAACGTACACCGTGATCAATTCGGTCAACGTGAATAATATCCAACGCCTGATAAATGTATTCTGGTGGACCTTCTTCACCCGCATGGGCCACCGCTTTAAGGCCTAAATCTTTTGCCATTTTAAAGACACGCTCAAACTTCTCTGGTGGGTGGCCAAGTTCAGAAGAATCCAAACCCACGGCGGTAATATGATGCAAATAGGGTTTGGCTTGCTCTAAACACTCAATGGCATCGTCTTCACTTAAGTGGCGTAAAAAACACAAAATTAATTTGCTACTAATGCCGAGTTTTTCGTGGCCATCTTTTAATGCTTTTGTAATGCCGTTAATCACAATACCCATTTCTATGCCCCGTTGAGTATGGGTTTGCGGATCAAAAAACGGCTCGGTATGCACCACGCCATCGGCTTGGCAATGTAATAAGTAAGTCCAAGTTAAATCGTAAAAATCTTGTTCGCTTCTTAGCACATCGGCGCACTGGTAATAGATATCTAAAAAGGATTGTAGGTTATGAAAGTCGTAGGCTTTTTTCACTTCTTCTATATTGGCATAAGGTAATTGAATGTTATTGCGCTCAGCCAGTTTAAACATGAGTTCAGGTTCTAATGAACCCTCAATGTGTAGGTGTAGTTCTGCTTTAGGCAGTGCGCGTAAAAACGCTTCACTGGCCACGGTATTGGGGGAATGGGACATGGGGGCTCCTAAGGTGACGATGGTGTAAGTATAGACATAGCTGGCAGTGCCAGCTATGGGAGATGATTAATCACTTAACGCATGAAAATTATGGGTTTTCAGTGCGATACGCATAGGTGGCATCAAAGCGGGACATAATCCAGTCGCCACTGGTCACCATGTCGTATTTGGCGGATTCCCCCGGTTTCAGGCAGCTATCGATGCAGCGAACCTGGGTGTCGAATCTGGGCTCAACAAAAAATGGCATGGAATAGCGATGGGTATGACTTGGCGGGCTCGCCACTCGGTGTGCGGTGGAGCGATATTGGTCATTGGTCCAGCGCTGCATAAGGTCACCAATGTTAACCACGATACTGTCTTTAATAGGTGGCGCGGCTATCCATTGATCTTGTGCGTTGCACACTTCTAACCCGCCTATATCATCTTGCGCTAATAGGGTAATGCAGCCGTAATCAGTATGGGCGCCGGCGGCTTTGGTTGCAGCGCTTATGTCTGAATTGGTTGGGCGCGGCGGATAATGCAATAAACGCAGCACACTGATGTGATCATCAAAGTATTGGGTGAAAAAGTCATCCGGTTGTTTTAATGCAATGGCCATGGCTTTGAGTAGGCGTTTGGCCACGACCATTAATAAACCATAATGCTGATTCATTTGTTGGGCAAAACCTTCCAGCGTACCGTATTGATTGGGCCCATAAAGTTGCGGGCACGCTTTGGCCATTGGGTGCTCTGGGTGAATGTCCAAAGCCATATCGAAGGTTTCTTTCCAGTCTTGTGGTTGTGTTGGGTCTAATTGCTCAGATCCCGTTGTGCCCCAACCCCTATGATTTGAGCTGTTGGCAATTAGAATTTTGTGTTTAATAGTTTCAGGTTGCGCGAAAAAACGTTGCGCTAAATCGAACATGTTCTTCATTTGTGTTGAAGAAATTCCGTGACCTGTAATATAAAAAAAGCCCATTTCTCGGCAGGCATGATCAATTTTTTTCGCCACGCTTAAATAAGCGTCTTTATCATTGGATGTTAGTGGCGAGATATCAATTAAAGGAACGCTCTGCATGGTATTCTCAATTTTAAAATAAAAATACGGCCTTCAAATAAAGGCCGTATTTTTGTTGAACGATGATTATTTTGGAATGGTGGCGTCGATGCCTTTTACATACCAGTTAATGCTATCAAGTTCTTCGTCTGTCACTGTGTGACCCGCTTTAATCACAAGCTTACCTTGATTGTCATAGATAGGGCCGGTAAACGGATGAAACTTACCTGTTTTAATTTCGTCGTATTTCGCTAGCACAGCCGCTTTTGTTTTCGCAGGAAGGTTATCGTTAATAGACGCAACCACTAGCATTTCATCAGAAAAACCACCCCAGAAATTCTGTGGCGCCCAGTTGTCATCTAACACGGCTTGAATAGACTTGATGTAATGACTCGACCATTGATCTTGAATAGAAAACATATGAGCGTTTTTAGCAAATTGACTCATGTCGGATGCTTGGCCGATACCTTTCACGCCACGTTTCTCAGCTGCTTGTAATGGCGCAGGGCTGTCTGTGTGTTGAATAATCACATCCGCACCTTGGTCGATCAGAGCATTTGCCGCTTCGCTTTCTTTAACTGGGTCATACCAAGTACTTACCCACATGATTTTAATTTTCACATCTGGGTTAACCGACTGAGCCGCCATATACACAGCGTTAATATCACGGATCACTTCTGGAATTGGGAAAGAAGCAATGTAACCAATGGTGTTGGTTTTTGTTTCTAAACCTGCAGCAATACCGGAAACATAACGTCCTTCATAAGTACGTAAGGCATAGGTCGATATATTTTTAGCGCGCTTGTAACCTGTCGCGTGTTCAAATGCCACTTTAGGAAAGCGCTTCGCTACTTTAAGTGTTGGGTTCATAAAACCAAATGACGTGGTGAAAATAAGATCAGACCCACCTTGTGCCATCTGGCGAATGACACGCTCGGCGTCCGCTCCTTCAGGTACTTTTTCCACATAGGTGGTTTTAATTTTGTCACCAAAATGCTTTTGCGCTTCTAGGCGACCGCGGTCGTGTTCATAAGACCAGCCATAATCCCCCACTGGGCCCACATAGACAAAACCTACTTTTAATGGATCGTCATCGGCTACTGCGGTTTGGCCCAAGCCCAGACCTAAAGCCAATGATGCAGCGGTCAGCAATGACTGCCAAGATTTGCGTTTTAACATACAAGTTCTCCGAAAGCGTCTAAGACGGTTGTTATGAATTCAGCAGAGTAAAGCAATAACTTGGCCAACTGGTCAAGAATGCTATTGAAATGTTAGAAAATCAAGCACAGAGCCCTGTTCTGGGTAGTTTGGCGTGGCGTGCATTTTTAATTTTTAAAAATAATGCACTCAAATCAGCCCCTTGCAGCGTAACTTGCACCGCTGAAGGTCATTAATAAGTGTTAAAGATCAGTAAGCGTAATGGACTATTTAAGTCAGGCTGTATAACAACAAGAGTATGAGTGAAAAGAAATAACGCTTATTTATCAAAAGATGGGCAGATACAAACCAATGAAAATGCATAAAACACACGTGTTTTTGCAATTAAGATGGTCATAAATAGAAAAATTGAACACGGCTTAATCTGAAATAGGTAATTGGTTTAATTTCCATTTTAAAATACGGACAAAAATAATATCCAAGAAGAGCCGCTTATTTTGCGTAATGTTTGAGTTTCAAATGTTAAAAAAATGAACATGATAAATTGCGCCATGTGTGTGCAGACTAATGACATAAAAAATAATTTAGTAAAAAGAATAAAAAATTTCGCACTTAAATGTCGCGTAAAAAATACCAAAGAATATTTTTAGTGCATAAAAAACAAAAAAGCAGAACCAAAACGTGAAGAACGTGGGATATAAGTCTTTGGCATAGCCATTGCAAAAGCAGGAGGTCTTACACACACAATAGGAAAAGAAACATGATGGGCAAGTTTTCTAAAATAGCAGGGGTTGCTGCGCTGACATTAAGTGCCGCCATTGCGCAAGCCAGCGATACAATAAAGGTGGGTGTGCTGCATTCTTTATCCGGTACCATGGCAATCTCAGAAACCACGTTAAAAGATACTGTCGAAATGATGGTTGAAGATCAAAATAAAAAAGGTGGTCTACTCGGTAAAAAATTAGAAGCGGTGGTGGTTGATCCAGCATCTAACTGGCCGTTATTTGCAGAGAAGACTCGTGAGTTGTTAGCCAAAGAAAAAGTAGATGTTATTTTTGGCTGCTGGACATCCGTATCACGCAAGTCAGTTTTACCAGTGGTTGAAGAATTAAACGGTTTGCTTTTCTACCCTGTACAGTATGAAGGTGAAGAGTCATCTAAAAACGTTTTCTACACAGGTGCTGCGCCAAACCAACAAGCCATTCCTGCGGTTGATTACTTAATGGATCAAGGTGTTAAACGTTGGGTACTTGCAGGTACCGATTATGTTTACCCACGTACCACTAACAAAATTCTTGAAAGCTACCTAAAAAGCAAAGGCGTAAGCGATAAAGATATCATGATCAACTACACGCCGTTTGGTCACAGCGATTGGCAAACGATTGTATCTGACGTGAAAAAATTCGGCTCTACCGGTAAAAAAGCCGCAGTGGTTTCAACCATTAACGGTGATGCAAACGTTCCTTTTTATAAAGAGCTAGCAAACCAAGGTGTAAGTGCTGAAGACATTCCAGTGGTTGCATTCTCTGTGGGTGAAGAAGAGCTATCTGGTTTTGATACTAAACCATTAGTGGGTCACCTTGCTGCTTGGAACTATTTCATGAGCGCTGAAAGTGAAGCGAATGACGAATTTATTGATAAATGGCATGCATTTACTAAAAACGACAAGCGTGTGACCAATGATCCAATGGAAGCCACTTACATTGGTTTTAAAATGTGGGCTGCTGCCGTTGAAAAAGCAGGAAGCGTTGATGTTGATAAAGTACGTAGCAATATGTACGGCCTAGAAGTTCCTAACTTAACTGGCGGTACCGCTGTAATGAATACTAACCACCACTTATCTAAGCCAGTATTAATTGGTGAGATCCAAGAAGATGGTCAGTTTGACATTGTTTGGAAAACTGATGGTGAAGTGAAAGGTGATGCTTGGACGGATTTCTTACCAGAAAGCAAAAACTTAGTATCTGATTGGAAAGGCCTTGGTTGTGGTAACTACAATACTGCAACAAAAGTATGTGCAGGCTCAGAAGTCGCTGCTGAATAAACCTACCAATTTAACAATAATATGCGCACCTATATTAATAGGTGCGCAACCTTTGTTTTACTTTACCTTGTCACCCCTCTGAATATCAGAATGAGAACATGACAATGGGTGCTCAAAAATATTAGTTAAGGTGGCCCCATGAAACTATTAAAAACATTACTGCTGTGCACGTTAGCATTGGGTAATGTATTCACCGCATATGCCAATGACGGCGAATGCCAAAATCATCTACAGCGTTATAGTCAATCACTTGAAACCAATCAAAATTATCAGTCCAATTTCAACGAGCTTGTATGTCGATTGGTGGATGCTAACTATCAAGAAAAAGAAACCATTATTAACGAAATTGTTGCTAGTGAAAGTGACAGCGCGTTATTAATTATAGAATCCCTAAAAAATGCCGATCTTTTTTATAATAAAAAGAATGGCGATGTGGTTACCCGAATCAAATTAGATAACGGAAAATATCAAGCCACATCAATCTTAAGTAATGAAATATTAGGCGAATTTAAAAAACGAGATTTAAGAAAAATCGGCATTAATAATAATCTACGTCGAGCCATTAATGGTTTGGTAGCCGAACTTCAAATTAGCTCAAGTGACATATCGTTACGTGAATCAGCTGCATCTGAATTATTAAAATCTGCTGAGATATCGGCCCTTCCTCTATTAGAGAAAGCACTGCTAAAAGAAACAAATGATAACGTTAAAGATATTCTATTAACCGCTCGTGCACTTGTGTATCTGCAAGGTGATGATCAACTTGCACGTATCGATGCAATTAAATTCTTAGACGGATCTTTATATACAGAAACACGTAATGGCTTGCATGCTTTTCTCAATCGCGCCAAGCAGGAAAATAACACCTATGCAAAGGTAGAAATACAATTAGCGCAAAAGACACTTGATGACATAAATGAACTGATGAAGCTTAACGGCGTGCTCGAGAATGTGTATTTTGGTGTAGCCCTAGGGGCAGTGTTATTACTAGCCGCTATTGGTTTAGCCATTACCTTTGGTGTAATGGGTGTGATCAACATGGCCCATGGCGAGATGATCATGTTAGGGGCTTATACAACCTTTGTGATCCAGCAATTAATGCCAAACAACATAGGCTTGTCGTTAGTGGTTGCCGTGCCTGCTGCGTTTTTAGTGTCGGGTTTGGTGGGTGTATTAATTGAGCGCAGTGTGATTCGTCACTTGTATGGTCGCCCATTAGAAACCTTGCTTGCCACATTTGGTATCAGCCTTGTTTTACAGCAAGCGGTGCGTTCTATTTTTGGCCCATTAAATCAAGATGTGCAAACCCCCGATTGGATGGCAGGCACCTTCACCGTTAACGCAGGATTAGAACTGACCTTTAATCGTTTATACATCATCATATTTAGTTTATTGGTACTGGCTGCTCTTGCACTGGTTTTAAAGAAAACATTATTTGGTTTGCAAATGCGCGCCGTCACCATGAACCGACCAATGGCCAGCTCCATGGGCATTAAAACCGGTTGGGTGGATGCGTTAACCTTTGGTTTAGGTTCGGGCATTGCAGGCATCGCCGGTGTGGCGTTGAGTCAGTTAACCAATGTGGGTCCTAACCTTGGTCAGCAATACATTATCGATAGCTTTATGGTGGTGGTATTTGGTGGTGTGGGTAATTTATGGGGAACCTTAGTAGGTGCCATGTCATTAGGTATTGCTAATAAAATATTTGAACCTTTGGCCGGTGCGGTATTGGCAAAAATTATTGTATTGGTTGCGATTATTCTATTTATACAAAAACGTCCTCGCGGTTTATTCGCATTAAAAGGCCGCTCGGTGGAGGATTAATAAATGACTATTTCACAAACACAATCACCAAAACTTGGACCCCTAGCAACCTTGCTAGTGGGTGATAAGGGCGGGCAGCGTTTATTAATGGCGATCATCGCAGTTGCCATTATCTTTCCGTTTTGTAATTTGGTGTTTTCACCAGATTCAATTTTCCATGTATCCACTTACACCCTGACCTTAACGGGTAAATATTTATGTTATGCCCTATTGGCATTAGCGGTGGATTTAATTTGGGGTTATTGCGGCATTTTAAGTTTAGGTCACGGTGCTTTTTTTGCGCTGGGCGGGTATGCCATGGGCATGTACCTGATGCGTCAGATTGGCGATCGTGGTGTGTATGGTAATCCAGACTTACCGGATTTTATGGTGTTCTTAAACTGGGGTGAGCTACCTTGGTATTGGTTTGGCTTTGATCAGTTTTGGTTCTCCATGCTCATGGTATTACTGGTGCCTGGCACATTAGCGTTTGTATTTGGTTGGTTGGCGTTTCGCTCCCGCGTGACGGGGGTATATCTGTCTATTATTACCCAAGCATTAACCTATGCACTTATGTTGGCGTTTTTCAGAAACGACATGGGTTTTGGTGGTAATAATGGTTTAACCGACTTTAAAGACATTTTGGGTTTTGATTTACAAAGTAGTGGCACACGCAATGTGTTATTTATAGCTTCTGCATTGGCACTGGCCTTGGGTTATTTAATTAGCCGCTTTATTACCACCTCTAAGCTTGGTCGCGTATTAGTGAGCATTCGTGATGCAGAGAGCCGCACGCGCTTTTTAGGTTATCGAGTTGAGCATTACAAATTATTTGTATTTGTGGCCTCTGCCATGATGGCCGGTGTCGCCGGTGCTTTGTATGTACCACAAGTGGGGATTATTAACCCGGGTGAGTTTACGCCCATTAATTCCATCGAAATTATTATCTGGGTAGCCGTAGGTGGTCGTGGCAGCTTGTTTGGTGCGGTGATTGGTGCCGTTGCCGTTAACTACGCTAAAACCTATTTTACCGGCGCATTTGCTGAGCTTTGGTTATTTATGTTGGGCGGTTTGTTTGTGTTAACCACCTTGTATCTTCCAAAAGGTATTGTGGGCTGGGTGAAACAAATGCAAGAAGGGGATGGTAAGGCTGCGCAATGGCTAACCGTGCTGAGTAATAAATTTTCAAATAAGGGGGCGTAATCATGAGCGCATTACGACCTAAACATTTAGAACAAGAATACAGTTTGTACATGGATGGCGTCAGCGTGAGCTTTGATGGCTTTAAGGCGCTGAATAATTTATCTCTTTATATTAAACCCGGTGAAATGCGCGCCATCATCGGCCCAAATGGGGCCGGTAAAACCACCATGATGGATGTGATCACGGGTAAAACCAAACCGGATAACGGCACGGTTTTATTTAATAACACCACAGACCTAACCCAGTTTGATGAAGCGGCCGTAGCCAATATTGGCGTGGGCCGAAAATTTCAAAAACCAAGCGTGATTGAAAGTTTAACGGTGTTTGAAAATTTAGAACTATCACAAAAAGGGGGCCGTGGTATATGGCAAGCCTTGTTTCATTCGTTATCAAATAAGCAAGCGCAAAAAATTGCCGATACCTTAGAGCTCATTGCGTTAAGCGACAAACGAGACGAGCTTGCGGCTAATTTATCCCACGGGCAAAAGCAGTGGTTAGAAATTGGCATGTTAATTTCGCAAGAGCCAGAGCTGTTATTAATCGATGAGCCAGCTGCGGGTATGACGGACGAAGAAACCATGAAAACAGCAGAGCTATTTAAAAAACTCGCCAAAAAACATTCGCTGGTGGTGGTTGAACACGATATGGATTTCATCGCTGCGCTTGATTGCAAGGTGACGGTATTGCACGAAGGCAGTGTCTTGGCTGAAGGCTCGTTAGAGTCTGTGCAAAACAATCAACAAGTGATCGAAGTGTATTTGGGTCGATAATTAATTGCAGGAGGGTGCTCGCACGCAACAACTCGGTTTGTTTTTTTCGCGCGCAAGCGTCCTCCCACAAACAGATAATAGGGAGGGTGAAAAGTGGTTAAGGTATCAACCACTTTTCAAAACAGTATGCTAGAAGTTAAAAGTCTCGATGTGGCCTACGGCGCAAGCCAAGCACTTTATGATGTATCCATGAGCGCCGAAATTGGTAAGGTTACCTGTGTGCTTGGGCGCAATGGTGTGGGTAAAACCACATTAATGAAAGCTTTATCAGGTCATATGTCACCAAAGGCGGGTGATGTGGTTTGGTTGGGTGAATCCATTGCAAACCAAGCACCATATGATCGCGCTAAAAACGGCATTGCTTATGTGCCGCAAGGGCGAGATATATTTTCGCAACTCACAGTTGAAGAAAATTTAAAAACGGCATTTTCAAGTTTACCGAAAAAATTGCGCTTTATTGATGAAGAAGTGTTTGAACTGTTCCCTGTGCTTAAAAAAATGTTACACAGGCGTGGCGGTGATTTAAGTGGTGGTCAACAGCAGCAGCTTGCCATTGCCCGTGCGTTATTATTACGCCCTAAAATGTTGATCTTGGATGAGCCCACTGAAGGTATTCAGCCTTCGATCATTAAGGATATTCAAAAGGTCATCGAGTTATTGCGTGAGCGCGGCACCATGGCCATTGTACTGGTTGAGCAATACTTAGACTTTGCTACGGCCCTTGCCGATGAATACATTATTTTAGAGCGTGGCCGTGTGGTTTCGGCAGGGGATCAAGAACAATTGAAAACCTCTGATGATGTGCAGCGTTTGCTTGCTATTTAAACTGTGCAAGGCGTATCGAGGCGGTGCGTCTGAGCGTCTTTGTTTTAAGATTCCAATGGTTGTCGATTCCATTGTGGTGCGCTTGCACAGATATGGTGCCATAAATCCACTTGATCAAGTGGTCAGCTTTGTAAAGCCCTTGTGTATCAAGGGTTTCAATAGTTGGCTCCCTCTTTGCATTATTAGCAGTCAACTTTATAAAACGATGCCTTGTGCATCATTTTCGTGCAAAGAAGACTGCTGATTCATGAATATGCTGATTGCCCCACACGCTTGTGCGCAAACCAATGGTATTGATCCCCGTTGGCGTGCGCTGTTTCGTGGCGAGTTTTATGGGGCAACCACCTCTACTGGTAACCTGCAAACTCGCATGGGTAAAACCATGCACTTTGGGCCCTTAAGAGTACAGCGTCCGTTTTATCCAGAAGGTTCTGAGTTATTGCACATGTATTTGCTGCACCCACCAGGTGGTTTAGTGGGTGGCGATCAATTAGTGATTCAAGTTGATGCCCATGAGCAAGCTCAAGTATTAGTAACCACCCCTTCGGCCGGTAAGTTGTATCGAAATGAAACCGAACTAAATCAAGTGCAACAGGTTTCTATTAAAGTGGGTGATGGCAGTGCGGTTGAATATTTACCACAAGAAAACATCATCTTTAACGGTGCCAAAGGTGAATTAAATACTCAGGTAACCATCAGTGGCGACGGTTTATTTATCGGCTGGGAAATTACCTGTCTGGGTCGCCCTGAAAGTGAAGCGTTATTTACTCAAGGCAAACTCAAACAAACCTTAGCCATTTATCAAGATGAACAATTATTGTTTATTGACCGTTTTAATTTAGATGCCTTAAGCGGTGTATTAAGTAGCCGTGTGGGTTTGCAAAATTATTCAGTATTTGCCACGTTTGTGATTAACCGAAATATTGACGCATCTTTAATGAACCTGTTACTCGAGTTGCAAGCAGATTGTAATGAGCAGCCTCAAAAAGTACTGATGGGCATCACACAAAAAGATGGCATATTAATCATTCGCGCATTAGCACATCGAGCAGAACCAATTCGACATCAATTTGAACGTATTTGGCAGTTATTACGCCCGTCTGTATATGGGCGTGAAGCTTGTACCCCCAGAATTTGGAATACTTAAAAGCGCAAACGTCGCTTGGTTAGGAGAACACTATGGAATTGTCACCTCGTGAAAAAGATAAGTTACTACTTTATGTAGCAGGAGAGGTTGCACAAAAGCGAAAAGACCGCGGTGTAAAATTAAATTACCCAGAAGCCATCGCCATGATCAGTTGTTTTATTATGGAAGGTGCTCGTGATGGTTTAACCGTGGCGCAACTGATGAACGATGGGCGCCAAGTATTAAGCCGTGATGATGTCATGGATGGTATTGCAGAAATGATTCATGAAGTGCAGGTTGAGGCTACTTTTCCAGATGGGACGAAATTAGTAACGGTGCATAACCCAATCGCCTAATTGGGGTGGGGAGCTAGCTGCGTTGTGATTACCGCGTTAAATTTTTAATTTTGATCGTTACATAGGCGAGCTATGCGCCTCACAAAATTAAAAATTTGCCTTGTACTCACCGCCTCGCTAACGCTCCTGAAAAACTGTTAAGGGTGTTATTTGTGGGAGGCCGCTCGCGGGCGAATTCCTGATTAAAGAATTAAGCGTTTAAAGGAATGATTATGATCCCAGGTGAAGTGATTTGTGCACAAGGTGATATTGAACTGAACGTGGGTTTAAACACGTTAACGGTGACGGTGGCCAATACAGGTGATCGTCCTATTCAAGTGGGCAGTCATTATCATTTTTATGAAACCAATCCCGCGCTGACGTTTGAACGTGATAGCACAAGAGGGTTTCGTTTGAATATTGCAGCGGGAACGGCGGTGCGTTTTGAGCCGGGGCAAACTCGAACGGTTGAATTGGTTGAGTTTGCAGGTAAAAAAGTGATTTATGGGTTTCGTGGTGAGGTAATGGGGCAGCTATGAAAATTTCAAGACAAGCATATACCGATATGTACGGTGCCACCGTTGGCGATAAAGTGCGCTTAGGGGATACCGAATTATTTATTACCCCTGAAAAAGATTACACCATTTACGGCGATGAAGTGAAATTTGGTGGCGGTAAAGTGATTCGTGATGGCATGGGTCAAAGCCAAGCCATGAGTGAACACATTGCCGATACCGTGATTACCAATGCATTGATACTCGATTACTGGGGCATCGTAAAAGCGGACGTGGGTATTAAAGCGGGCCGTATCATGGCCATTGGTAAAGCCGGTAACCCAGATACGCAACAAGGTGTCACCATCGAAGTGGGCCCGGGTACGGAAGTCATTGCGGGTGAAGGGCAAATCCTGACACCTGGGGGCATTGATGCCCACATACATTTTATTTGCCCACAACAAATTGAAGAAGCGCTTATGAGCGGTGTCACCACCATGTTGGGCGGTGGTACTGGCCCTGCAACCGGAACCAATGCCACCACGTGTACACCTGGGCCTTGGCACATTGGTAAAATGTTACAAGCGGTGGACGACTTACCCATGAACATTGGTTTTTTAGGTAAGGGGAATGCCAGCTTACCTGGGCCGGTGATCGAGCAAGTTGAAGCGGGTGTTATGGGGTTAAAGCTTCACGAAGATTGGGGTACGACCCCCGCCTCCATTGATAACTGTTTAACCGTGGCCGAAGAGCACGATGTGCAAGTGGCGATACATACCGACACGCTAAACGAATCTGGTTTTGTGGAAGATACCATCGCAGCATTTAAAGGCCGCGTGATCCATACCTATCACACAGAAGGGGCTGGCGGTGGTCACGCCCCTGATATTATAAAAGCCTGTGGTGAAAGTAATGTATTGCCGTCGTCTACTAATCCAACTCGCCCATATACTGTGAACACGGTGGACGAGCACCTAGACATGTTGATGGTGTGTCACCACTTAGATCCGAATATTCCAGAAGACGTGGCGTTTGCGGATTCGCGTATACGTCGTGAAACCATTGCCGCAGAAGATATTTTGCATGACCTTGGCGCGTTTTCCATGATCTCGTCGGATTCTCAAGCCATGGGCCGTGTGGGTGAGGTGATTACACGTACGTGGCAAACCGCGCACAAAATGAAAGTACAGCGGGGCGCGTTAGCTGAAGATGCAAACGCAAACGTTGAAGGCACAGATAACTTCCGCTGTAAGCGTTACATCGCTAAGTACGCCATTAACCCAGCCATCACCATGGGTGTGGCTCACGAAGTGGGCTCAATTGAGGTGGGCAAGCTTGCGGATTTAGTTTTGTGGAAGCCTATGTTTTTTGGCACCAAGCCTTCGCTTATTTTAAAAGGTGGCATGATCGCAGGTGCGCCAATGGGTGACCCAAATGCATCCATACCCACACCACAACCTGTGCATTATCGCCCTATGTTTGGCGCCATGGGCAAAGCGGTCAATCAAACCAGTATCACATTTGTATCTAAAGCATCATTAGAAAAAGACACCTTGTCGCACCTAGGTTTACAAAAACAATTAAGTGCCGTTAAAAATACCCGAAATATTTCAAAAGCCGATATGAAATTAAATGACTATCAGCCGGTTCTTGAAGTCGATCCAGAAACATACGTTGTTAAAGCCGATGGTCAGGTACTCAGTTGTGAGCCTGCAGAAAGTTTACCGTTAGCGCAGCGTTATTATTTATTTTAATGATCTATTTTAGTTAACAGTATCCCGTGAATGAACGGGAAAACAAAATGTAGGAGTTGAGATTAAAGTGACGGATAAAACAGGCACCCTGTTTTTCATCTTATATCTCTCAATAAAATGAAAATATTTACTAAAATTTTAGAAGCACAATTACCGGCGGGCACCATCAGCGAAACCATCAGTTTAAGTTTTGATGAGCGCAAGCGTGGCCGATTAAAAATCACTACAGATAATGGTAATGAAGCCGGCATTCAAATTGAACGTGGCCATGTACTGCGCCATGGCACCGTGTTAACCAATGATGAAGGTGATTACTTAACAATTTTTGCATCCAATGAAAGTGTGACCACGGCAAAAGTAGAAGACGCAACCTTATTTGCCCGCGGTTGTTATCACTTAGGCAATCGTCATGTGCCTTTGCAAATTGGTGAAGGCTTTTTACGTTTCCAAGAAGATTATGTGTTAGAAGACATGCTGCATGGTTTAGGCATTCATGCCGTGCATGAGCAGGCACCGTTTGAACCTGAAAACGGCGCGTATGCACCGGGTACAGGCCACCATCACGGGCACTCACATGATGATGATCACTCCCACGATGGCGGTCACCATCACGGACACAGTCATTAGTTATGTCACAATCTGATTCACACAGCTTATTAGCGCTTTTGCATTTATCTAGCCCAGCTTTACCTGTGGGCGCATTTGCCTACAGCCAAGGATTAGAATACGCATTGGACTGTGGCTGGTGTAAAAATGATAAAGATGTAAAAAGCTGGATTGAAGATAATTTACGTCTTGGGTTTGGCCAATTAGATTTGCCGATTTATATTCGCATGTTTAATGCGTGGCAAAACAAACAGGTAAAAGACGTTAAACATTGGAATCAAACCTTGTTAAGCTTTCGCGAAAGCAAAGAGCTTTTTTTAGAAGATGTACAGGTAGGTAGTGCTTATGTTCAATGGCACTTAGGTCAAGATGCCAATCGTGACCAATGGGTGAATGCCGTTGAGCAGCCCACTGTAGTTGCCATGAATGCACTTGCTGCTTGTTTGAATAATATTGATTTGTCTACTGCGTTAATGGGTTTTGCTTGGAGCTGGTGTGAAAACCAAGTGACTTGCGCCAGTAAAGCGTTGCCCCTTGGTCAAACTCAAGCGCAACAAATTTTACAAGCACTTATTCCTGTTATTTCAGATGTATGTGAACAAGCGAAAGTTATTGCAGATGATGAAATTGGTAGCGGTTTAATGGGATTAGCCATTTCATCATCATTACATGAACAACAGTATTCACGACTTTTTAGATCGTAAACAAAGTCGGGTGTCTGACGTCAGACGCCTGCAGCTTTAAATTAAATATTAAATATTGATTAACGCAGTCGTCCAACGTAACTGCTTAAACAGAATTAACTAAGGAGGAAGGAGCGTCAGCGAAGCCATTAATACAAGGCTAAAAAGATTTTAATGAGGAGCATAGCCGATCTATGTAACGAGCTAAAATTTCTTTAACGCAGTATTAATAATGCAGTTAGCTCCGAATTAGATATGAAACAAGTATTACGAGTAGGCGTCGGCGGCCCTGTGGGTTCAGGTAAAACCGCGTTATTAAAAATGTTATGCCAAACCATGCGTGATCATTACAACATTGCAGTTGTGACCAATGACATTTACACCAAAGAAGATGCGCAGTTTTTAATTCGCAACGAGGTGTTAAGTGAAGACCGTATTATGGGTGTCGAAACCGGTGGCTGCCCTCATACAGCAATCCGCGAAGACGCGTCCATGAATTTAGCCGCGGTAAAAGAATTACAAGATAAACACGAAGGTTTAGAAGTGGTGTTTGTTGAAAGTGGCGGTGATAATTTATCTGCCACTTTTAGTCCTGAGCTTTCAGACTTAACTTTGTACGTTATTGATGTGTGCGCTGGGGATAAAATTCCTCGTAAAGGTGGCCCAGGTATCACTAAGTCCGACATGTTGATTATTAACAAAGTGGATATTGCTAAACATGTGGGTGCATCGTTAGAAGTGATGCATCGTGACGCTAATAAGATGCGTCACGGTCGCCCGTTTGTTTTAGCCAATGTTGAAAGCAGTAAAGGCGTGGCTGAAATTATTCGTTTTATCATTGATCATGGCATGTTAGAAAAACGTGCCAGCATTGAGCCAATACTGAATGACATGGTACCGGGTCATCAAGTGGATGAAACAGCCGAAATACATTCAACTCGATCGTTATAACGTTAAGGAAACACTCATGAAAAAAATACTAGGCGCTTTGTTATTCATGTTGCCAATGCTGGCGGCTGCCCATCCTGGTCACGAGTCCATATCGGTAACAGAAGGTTTATTAGCGGGTGCTTTACACCCATTAATGGGCTTGGACCATCTCTTGGCGTTTGCAGCATTAGGTGTATTGCTGTTTAACATTCAAGGTAAGCATGCTGCTTTAATTGGTGTGGCATTCATTGGTTTGTTGGCCGTTGGTTTTTATGGTGCTCAACTAGGGTTATTTAACATCGCCAGCGCCACAGTTGAGACATTAATCCTTACGTCAGTAATCTTATCGGCGGTATGTTTAGTTTTGGCTCGTTTTGTTGGTCATTATAAAAGTGCTTTGATAATAACGGGCTTTGCTGTGTTTCATGGGGTTGCTCACGGTGTTGAAGTCCCAGTGGGTGCCAGCAGCCACAGTTTTGCGCTTGGCTTTTTATTAACAAGCTGTGCGGTGCTGCTGTTAATGCGCAAAATGACAAGCCTGATTGGTTTGATGAAGCAAAATCTGCAACATTCCGCATAAACAAATCAGTCGTGCACTTTTAAGCGCCCTAATGCTATGCATCACAGGGCGCTGTCAGATAAAAGTATGATCTGTATTTTGGTCAGTTTTAAAAAATGTGCACATAGGGTGCAATTACCCTTACATCTGCCCAGATATGGGTGAGCTTCATCCCTTCTTCTCGTTATCGTATTGCCTCCGTTTGATTTTATTTTTGCCTTCTTCACCCCTTCATTGACGAAAAGCCGACACAGTGTCACATAACAGTGCCAATTTACTGTTCGTGCAATTCGATCGCCCTTTTTGTGCGCTTAAATGGATTTTATGCCTTTATTTGGTGCCTTTTGCTGGTTTTTGAATGGTAATTTTAAGACAAGACAGCATAAATAGGGGAGTTTCATAAGTTGGCATCAGCTTTGCTAAGTACAGGTACACAGATAACAATAACCAAAATAAATAAAAATAACGCAAACCCCATCAAGCTATTTCTTTGATGAGGTTTATAAGAGCCAAAAGTTCTTCGCGTACATTACAAAACTGAATTGTTTTGATTTTTTTTGACGATAATAAAACCAAAAATTAAACGATACACAACGAAGGAAATATAATATGAAAACTCTATCTAAAGCGGTTGCAATTGCATCTCTACTATCTGCTGGCGTAATGGGCGCACAAGTAGCGAACGCTGAAGTTTCTGCATCTGCATCTATTGCAAATACATATTTGTGGCGTGGTCAGGACCTAGGTGGTGCTGCGATTTCTGGTAGCTTAGATTACTCTCACGCTTCAGGCCTATACGCTGGTGTTTGGGGTTCTTCTGGTGATGCAGAGCTAGGTACTGAAACTGATTTGTATGTGGGTTTTGCTGGTGAAGCCGGTTCAATCGGTTATGACATTGGTTATGTTACTTACCTTTACCCAGGTGAAGATGATATCGATGATTCGGCTGAAGTTTACCTAAGTGTTTCTATGGATGCTTTCTCTGCTAGCGTTTACCTTCCTTCAGATTCTGATAACGATTCAAAATACTTTGTACTAGGTGCTGGCATGGGTGATTACAGCTTCACTCTAGGTACAACTATTGATTCAGTAGATTCTGATGATGCAACTGTTGATGCTGATTACACTCACTTCGATGTTAGTTATGCATATAACGACAAATTATCTTTCACTTACAGCCAAGTTGTAGCTGAAGATACTGAAGACTACACCGACATGGGTGGTACATTTGTTGTTTCTTACAGCTTGCCAATCGAATAATTTTATATTGAATAATCTGACATAAAGCCGAGTAATCGGCTTTATGTCCCTAAACCTCAAGGAGTTTGTTATGAAATTGGTTACGGCCGTTATCAAGCCATTTAAATTAGACGACGTGCGTGAAGCACTGTCTGAAATTGGCGTTCAAGGCATTACCGTTACTGAAGTGAAAGGCTTCGGTCGTCAAAAAGGACACACTGAACTGTACCGCGGTGCAGAATACGTGGTGGACTTTTTACCTAAAGTAAAACTTGAAATTGCCATCGATGATTCTCTAACTGACAAAGTGATCGAAGCGGTTTCTAAAGCAGCTAACACTGGCAAAATCGGTGACGGCAAAATCTTCGTGACAGCCCTAGAACAAATCGTACGTATTCGTACCGGTGAAACTGGCGCTGACGCGGTTTAATTTCTTTTTTAAAAAGACATTAAACCCTTTTAGTTTTTAAATTTTTTCTGACGTTTTAAAAACGTATTGAAGCTTAATGCGGGGGCATTATGGAAAACAATGTGTTTCAACTTCAGTACGCCATGGATACCTTTTACTTCTTGGTATGTGGCGCACTTGTAATGTGGATGGCGGCTGGTTTCGCCATGCTAGAAGCCGGTCTGGTTCGTTCTAAGAACACCACCGAAATTTTAACTAAGAACGTAGCGCTATTCGCTATTTCTTGCACCATGTACCTAGTATGTGGCTACGCCATCATGTATGACGGCGGTTTCTTCCTTTCAGGTATTACTGAAGTAGACAGTGCTGCGGTACTGGCTGATTTTGCAGCCCGTGAAGACGGCTTCGAAGGCGGTTCAATCTACTCTGGTGCATCTGACTTCTTCTTCCAAGTGGTATTCGTAGCAACGGCTATGTCTATCGTATCGGGTGCCGTTGCTGAGCGTATGAAGCTTTGGTCTTTCCTTGCTTTTGCTGTGGTAATGACCGGTGTGATCTACCCAATGGAAGGCGCTTGGACTTGGGGCGGTCAATCTGTATTTGGCATGTACTCACTAGGCGATGACTTCGGTTTCTCTGACTTTGCCGGTTCTGGTATCGTTCACATGGCCGGTGCAGCTGCTGCCCTTGCGGGTGTTCTATTACTAGGTCCACGTAAAGGTAAATACGGCGCGAATGGCGAAATCAATGCCATCCCAGGTGCAAACCTTCCTCTAGCGACCCTAGGTACATTCATCCTTTGGATGGGTTGGTTCGGTTTCAACGGTGGTTCTGTTCTTAAACTTGGCGACATTGCGAATGCTCACGCAGTAGCAGTGGTATTCACCAATACTAACGCGGCGGCTGCCGGTGGTTTGATTGGTGCATTAATCCTAGCGCGTATCTTGTTCAAGAAAGCGGACTTAACCATGGCCCTTAACCGTGCACTTGCCGGTCTTGTGGCAATTACTGCTGAACCTTCAACGCCAACACCATTCGAAGCCACTATCATTGGTGCTATCGGTGGTCTAATCGTTGTGCTTTCTATCCTGACTCTAGACAAGATGAAGATCGACGATCCTGTGGGCGCCATCTCTGTTCACGGTGTGGTAGGTCTATTTGGTCTACTAGTTGTGCCATTCACTAACGCAGGTACCACTATTGGTGGCCAGTTAATGGGTGCTGTTACCATCTTTGTTTGGGTATTCGTAGCCAGCTTCATTGTTTGGGGCATAATCAAAGCTGTGATGGGTGTACGAGTAACAGAAGAAGAAGAGTACGAAGGTGTTGACCTTGCCGAATGTGGCATGGAGGCATACCCAGAGTTCACTTCTAAGTAATCGTTTAGCTTCGCTAAGCGCGAGACGTAAGACGCTGCTAAAGTGATCGAGCGTTTATCAAGAAAGCCTCAATGTGAAAGCATTGGGGCTTTTTTATTTGTGAGTACGAACCCGCACCTGCGGGTGAATGGCTTATGGCTCGCAGGTGCAAACTCGTGCATGTTCGCGAGAACGCATCGCCTTAGTAGGGTGGGTTAGCGAAGCGTAACCCATCAATATCAGCTTCATGATTACATACAAATACACATGTATTTTTATAACCCATTAAATGCTGCTAGCTTGAGGGTGTTGTTTGAACGCAACAGGTGCAGATGGGTTACGACCTCGCTGCGCTCAATCTAACCCATCCTACCAATTTGAAAAGGGTGGCCCAGGTTCGGCCTGCGTAATACATACGAATCCGCACCTGCGGGTGAATGGCTTATGGCTTGAAGGTGTAAACTCGTAAATGTGTTTTTGCGCGTTATAAAATAAAGCTAATAATCATTGACCTTGATTCCATAAAGAGCCCAGTCCGTTCATCGCTGAACAGCGAGGGGCGAGCGTGTCGAAGGAGCACGCCAGTGGAACCTTTTTAATTCTTGCTTATCCAATCCCTAACATTCCATGCCTTGCCAAGACTTGCTATAGTGCGCGGCAATCATTACTTCTAAGAATAAAGTTAAATGTCTAAGTATTTACTTGTAATAGCGGCCTTCATTATGGCCACCCCAGTTTACGCTGAGCTGACCACTAACATGGGAACAGCCACTAAATATATGTTTCGTGGTGTGAAACAAAGCGATGCTGATATCGTGATTAATGGTGGCATCGATTATAACGGTCCATTTGGGTTTTATGCGGGGGCGTGGGCTTACACCGGCAGCATTGAAGATTTTGATACCTCAGAGGTGAATGCTTATGGTGGTTTTGCTTACAGTTTAGGTAATGTGGCTTTAGGCGGTGGCGTCATTGGTTATGAGCGCGGCGGTGATAAAAAAGAAAACACAGAATACAATATGAATGTGGCTTGGCGCGATTACCGTTTAAGTGTTTATCAAGATGATAAAGACACCTATGAATATAAAGAGCTGGCTGCCAATTATGAGTTTTGGGATGATGCCGGCATGGCATTTACCGCGGGTTTGTTAACACCGGATGACTCAAAAGAATTATGGGATTATTCAGTGTCGATCGTGTTAGCGATGCCATCCAAGGTGGATTTTGAAGTACTGCTGACTAACCAACAAAAGAAAGGCTATTCATTGGTATTAGGAATCAGCCAGCAATTTGATTGGTAATCGAAACATAGATACAAAAGGAGCTTAGGCTCCTTTTTTTGTGCCCGAGGTTTCATACAAATTGCGCAAGTGTGACTATCTAGACTGAGATGTATGGGCCGAATATTGATACAAAACTATAAATATCTTGATGTGCAGGCGTTGATGAATAAAATGCGCCAGCATTCTTGCTAGACTATGATCAGGAGGCAAAGCTAGATCGGTTAACCAATCTAGCTCTGTCACCTAATGCGGGGGACAGATACCTTACTCAATTTTTTTCAGTTGGAAAAGGGTGTTTGCCGCAATTAAGGGCAATTTTTTAACCTGTGCAAACTTTTAGTGCAGTGCGCATAAGCTATGGTGGATCAAATAATATGCAGACGGATGCTCAACAAGCACGTGATGTTTACAATATCGAACATTGGAGCGAAGGCTTTTTTGATGTAAACCCACAAGGTGACGTGGTGGTGAGCCCGTTTGATGAGGTGAAAGTCAGTTTTAAAGACTTAATCGATCAGGCTCGAGCTGATGGTTTAGAGCTGCCGTTATTAATGCGTTTTCCTGCAATTTTGCATGATCGAGTTCGCGCCATTAATGAAGCGTTTCGCAATGCCAGCCAATTGCATGGTTATGAAGGTTCATATACCAGTGTTTACCCAATTAAAGTTAATCAGCAGCGCCGAGTGGTTGAAGAGTTAATCAACGGTCAGCAGCAGCAAGGGCAATCCATCGGTCTAGAGGCGGGTAGTAAACCTGAATTGATGGCGGTATTGGGTATGGCGGGTCAGAGCAAGGCCACTATTGTGTGCAACGGCTACAAAGATCGCCATTACATTCGCTTAGCATTATTAGGTGAAAAACTGGGTCATAAGGTTTACCTGGTTGTTGAAAAAGTTTCTGAACTGGATCTTATTTTAGAAGAAGCAAAAGCATTAGATGTTATTCCTCGTTTAGGGGTGCGCGCCCGTTTAGCTTCTGTCGGTAAAGGTAACTGGCAGAACACAGGGGGCGAAAAATCCAAGTTTGGTTTGTCGGCGAACCAAATCCTGCAAGTATTCGAACAAGTTAAAGCCCAAGGCAGTTTGGCTAGCCTGCAGTTGTTACATTTCCATCTTGGCAGTCAGATAGCCAATATTCGCGATATTCAAAGTGGCCTTCGTGAATGCGGTCGTATTTTCACTGAGCTGTGTTTATTGGGCGCCAATATTAATGTGGTGGATGTGGGTGGTGGTTTAGGTGTGGATTATGAAGGCACTCGCTCACGCAGCTTTTGCTCAATGAACTACAGCATGGCGGAGTATGCCAACAATGTGGTTTACGCCTTTAATGAAGCGGCCAATCAAGCGGACTTAAAACACCCAGATATCATTACCGAATCCGGTCGAGCCATGACAGCTCACCATGCAGTTTTACTGACCAATGTGATTGACTGGGAGCAACCAATGACGGATGAGGTTCAGCCGCCATTGGAAGAAGAGTCACCTTTAGTGCATCACATGTGGGATGTTTATCAACGCATTATTAATCCAAGTAAGCGTTCATTGCTCGAAGCTTATCATGATGTTCAGCATGATTTAGCGGACAGTCAAAGTGCGTTTTTACAGGGCAATATTGGCCTAAAAGAGCGTGCCAAAATCGAAGCGTATTCCAATACGATTAATCAGTGCCTGTCACAGCAATTATCACCTAATGCAAAAGGTCAAGCGCAGGTACTTGATCGCATTCAAGAGACACAGGCTGATAAATTATTTGTGAACTTTTCGTTATTTCAATCCATACCGGATGCATGGGGAATCGATCAGATTTTCCCAATATTGCCATTAACTGGTTTAAATCGACCAGTTGAGCGTCGCGCGGTTATTCAAGATATAACCTGTGACAGTGATGGCCGTGTTGAGCAATACATTGAAGGGGATAGTCTAGAAACCACCTTGCCAATGCCAAGTTACGCTGACCACGAAGATATCCTGATGGGATTTTTCATGGTGGGGGCCTATCAAGAAATCTTGGGTGACTTGCATAATTTATTTGGTGATACGGATTCTGTTGACGTCTATATCGATGATAACGGTAAGGTGGCTCTTCAATCGGCCCAGCAGGGGGATACAGTGGCCAAGGTTCTGCAATACGTGAACTTTGACATACCTAAGCTTCAGCAGGCTTACAGCGATATTCTGCAAGGTTCTGAACTGGCCTCTGAAGAGAAGGCATTATTCTTAGCCGAATTAGAAAAAACCTTGGTGTCTCCAACCTATTTACATATCTGATATGCAAAAAAGGAGTCTAAAAAGGTTTGTTAATAGCAATTAGGTATAGCTAAAAATCTGACAGATAAGCTCCCCTGAACTATAAATTTCTACGCAGCGTTTATTGCTCATGGAACTTAAGGATGGGAGAGCTATTATGCCTAAATCTAAAAAAGCCCCTCAGGTAGATATGGATGACGATACCGACGACAGCGTTGGTTTAGTCGATGAGCCGGATATGGAGTTTATCGGTAGTGCAGAAGAAGGGGTGTTGCGATCCATCGCGTCACGCCAGAAATTGCGCAGTAAAATGGACAATGAAATAGAAGCCTTCTTAAAACAAGGTGGCGCAATTAATGAGATTGAGCCAAATGTGATGGCTGATCCACCGCGTAAACCCACTTCAAACTATGGTTCACGCCCAATTTAACGGCCATGAACCTGAAATGAACCCAACAACCTTGTTGGGTTTTTTTATGCCTATAGAAAATAAAATAGACCGGCATCTTAGAAATCAAAATGAGTGTAGTCAGAAGCTGACAGGAGGGGGAAGTTGTCTTAGTTGGCTATTGCACGTACAAGGTTGCAAGTCTAAGGTGCATGCAGCAAAAATAATAAAAATAAAACTGAGGTCATGGATGAAACGTTCCATAACAGCCATATTTATACTGCTTGTGATGCCACCAAGTTTTGCAAAGCCGTTATTAATCGAAGGCAACCTTGATCACTGGCGTCCGGTGACATTGAACGGCGAAACTCAATATCAGCCCATTATGGACATGGAGCAAGGCGTTGTTTTACGCGCAGAAAGCGTTAAGTCGGCATCCGGTTATGAGTATTCGCGCACCATCAATCTGAATAAAACCCCGGTATTGCAATGGCAATGGACAGCAGAGTTAACCCCTTATGCTTTGGCAATAGATCATCAGGGTATTGAAACCAAGCAAAATGAATTTGATGAGCGTGACGCAAAAGGTAATGACTTTGTTTTGCGTGTTGTGGTCAGCCGTAAACCCATGTTTGCACAGGCAAAGTCCATCCATTATGTTTGGTCTCACTCACAACCCATAGAAAGTGACTGGGCAATTGACGATAACAATAAAGTGATTGTTGTCAGTGGTGATGGTCAAACCACTATGAAATGGCAAACCTTGCATCGCCATATTCAAAAGGATTGGCAGCGGGTTTTTGCTGAGAATATCAGCGATATTAATAGCATCATGTTTATGACGGACAGTGATGCTATTGGCGGACATGCCATTGGTTATTATGGTGATATGCGGACATTAGCCACTAAAGCGATGGCAAAGAGTGAGCCTTAACACGCTTGAGTGCATTTATTCGCCCCCACAAAAAAGCCCACAGCAGTGGGCTTTTTATTTGCAGAAAGCTTAAAACAGCTTAATCGATTTCATATTCAATTAAGGTTGCACCGTGTTGCCCCCAAATTTGATCGCGTAATACTTTGGCATCTACCACGAATTGGCGCAGTTCTGGGGTGCAGATTTGATAATCCAAACGCCAGCCATTTTGGTTACGACGAGCCGATTCGGCGTCAGGCCACCATGTAAACTGGTTTTCACCAAAATTGGCTTCACGGAAGGCATCCACAAATTCTAATGGACCTGTTACTTGATCCATAAAGGCTTGTTCTTCTGGCAAGAAGCCTGGCTGATTTTGCGCCGCTTTCCAATCCGCAATATCCACAGATTTATGTGCCACCCCATAAAAACCGGCAAAGATAAACTCACGACGTTTACGTTTGGTTTTCTTTAGGTGCTCGATAAATTGTTGTTGAAACGCTAATTTATCTTCAAGGTTATTATGCTCATCTTCAACTGGAAATAAGATGGAGCCAATGGAGACTTGCTCAAAATCCGCTTGAATATAGCGACCATAGCGATCACAGGACTCAAATGCCAAACCCGTCATAATGGCTTTAGGCATATCGCGCGTTAAAATAGCAACGCCACTGTAGTTGTCTGGTTCACCATCAAAGAAATAAGCGTTGAAGTTTTCAGGATAAAGAACCGCATCGCTTAATTGGTATTCTTTTGCTTTCAGGTTTTGTACACAGACAACGTCCGCATCATGCTCAGCTAGCCAATCATAAAAGCCATCGGCGACAGCGGCTTCTAGTCCGTTAACTTGTACGTTTATAACCTTCATAAAGGCTCCCTGTTTTTCGAGGCGGCTATGATACTCAGTTTTGATTAGGCTAACATCTCTAAAACTGACTTTTTCGCGAATTAACTATTCCGCTAGAACGATCACGAATGAATCGTACAAAAAGTGGTTTATATCAAATGGTATCAAGCGCTCAAGGCGATTTTTGTGCTTATTTTTGCAGTCTATGATGGGAATTATAGTATTAGCCGTTAAAATACCCGAATTTGTGCCAAGCGATTAGCACAGATAGACCAAAATTGGCGGACTTCAGCTAAGCTGAAGACACATAACTTAAGTTTAGACAGTGGTTGGGATTATGCAGGATTATCAAAAGGCGTTTATTGAATTTGCCATCGAGCAAGGTGTATTGAAGTTTGGTGAGTTCGAATTAAAGTCTGGCCGCATCAGCCCATACTTCTTTAACGCTGGTCTGTTTAATAGTGGTAAAGCCATGTCCACGTTGGCAAAAAGCTATGCGGCGGCCATTGTTAATTCTGGCGTCAACATGGATGTGCTATTTGGCCCTGCATACAAAGGTATTCCTTTAGCCGCCACAACGGCCATGAGCCTATCTGAAAACTTTGACCGTGAGACGCCATATGCGTTTAACCGTAAAGAGAAAAAGGCCCATGGTGAAGGTGGAACACTGGTTGGTGCCGCATTAGAAGGTAATATCTTAATTATTGATGATGTGATCACCGCGGGCACCGCCATTCGTGAAGTGATGGCTTTGCTTGAAGAGCAGCCCAATGCAAAACCTGCCGGTGTGGTGATTGCGCTAGACCGCCAAGAAAAAGGCAAAGGTGAATTATCGGCTATTCAAGAAGTTGAGCGTGATTACGGTATTCCGGTGATCAGCATTGTGAAACTTGAGCAAGTAATGGAGTTTGTGGGTCAGCAAGAAGACTTTAAGCAATACTTCCCAGCTATCAAAGCGTATCGAGACCAATATGGGGTGTAATCCATTATAACGGTCGAAAAAAAACCAGAGCATGCTCTGGTTTTTTTTTGCTTAGATTGAATGCCTATTTAAACCGGTGCTACTTGGCGTTGATCCACTAACAGGCTGGCTGCAAGAAACTCCCACTGTTGCCCCCAGTGTGTCAACGGTAGGGTTTTAAATTCGGTGCGCACGTATTGGCGAATACGCCCCTCAATAATTGCTAATAGCATATTGGCACATGGGCTATCTTCAATGCGAGGCATTTTGTTATCGCGTAATTCACTTTCACGTAGAATTTGTTTGAGCTGGGTTTCTAGGCGCTCAAAAAATTGTGCAATGCGTGCACGTAAACGTTCGGTTTCACCTGATAGGGCATCGCCGGTTAATATGCGGCACATGCCAGGATTTTTTTCAGCGAAGGTTAAAATCAGGGTCATGGCATGTTCAAGACGAGACAAGGTGCTGTCATGCTCGGTACGAATACGATTGATGCGCGTAAAAATAGTGGCTTCAATGAATTCGATTAAACCTTCAAACATTTTTGCTTTGCTTGGGAAGTGACGATATAAAGCGGCTTCGCTCACACCCACTTCTTTTGCAAGATTTGCCGTGGTAATGCGAGCACCAGGGTTCATCTCAAGCATGTGCGCGAGCGCTTGCAAAATTTGCTGTTTACGAGAAGGTTTTTGTGGGGATTCCGTCATACGTATATTTTGCTTGAATCACAAAGAAGTCCAATCCTAATGCGCTGATAACTAAGTCGCAATGGCTAATGACAATTTTCGTGATCTGGTTGTGGTTAAGTGGAAAACTAAACCCATTAATAGCTAGTTTTCCACCCTATTAAAGCGAGCAATTAAAACAAACGGGTTAATCGTTTGTGATTAATGTGCCTACGCCTTCATCGGTAAAGATTTCAAGCATGGTGCTATGGCTTACGCGACCATCGATAATGTGGGCACTGGTAACACCGCCTTTAACCGCATCAAGGGCACATTGAATTTTAGGTAACATGCCGCCGTATATGGTGCCATCTTCAATTAAGCCATCCACTTGTTCAGTGGTCAGACCAGTTAGAATTTGGCCGTCTTTGTCCATTAGGCCTGCAATATTGGTTAGCAATAATAACTTTTCAGCTTTTACCGCTTCAGCCACTTTACCCGCCACTAGGTCCGCGTTGATGTTGTAAGACTCGCCGTTTTCTCCCACACCAATTGGTGCAATAACCGGAATGATGTCCGAGCTGGCTAACATCTCTAACACCTTGGTATTGATTTTAGCAACTTCGCCTACGTGGCCAATGTCGATAATTTCAGGTGTCTGCATTTCTGGTGTTTTGTGGGTAACTTTTAGTTTTTTCGCTTTAATTAATTGACCATCTTTACCCGTTAAGCCAATGGCTTCGCCACCGTTTTGATTGATTAAATTAACGATGTCTTTATTTACTAGGCCACCTAATACCATTTCTACAACGTCCATGGCTTGGCTGGTGGTGACACGCATGCCGTTCACAAAATGACTTTCAATTTTTAGCTTATCTAACAAATCACCAATTTGTGGGCCGCCACCATGAACAACGATCGGGTTGATACCAATCAGTTTTAACATCACCATGTCGCGTGCAAAGCTGTTTTTTAAGTCGTCTTCGGTCATGGCGTTACCGCCGTATTTCACGACAATGGTTTTACCCACAAAACGTTGAATATAAGGAAGGGCTTCGCTTAATACTTTAGCGATATTAAAGGCGTCATCACGAGTTAAAGGCATGGCAAATCGCATTAGCTGAAAGTTGAATAATGGTTGGTGCGTTTGATTATACCTAGGGTATAGCCAAATCACACCTGCTTAATTGCATGACGAATTTGTTGAAGCAAGTGCGAGGCTGTTCAGTTCAGACAAATCAAGTTGTGGCACATGGGCATGTAATTCGTTGGTGGTGAGTTCAATCAGCGGTGCTAAGGCTTCGGGCTTGGCCACTTCAAAGCGCACGGTTAAACATGAGGTAGTGTTGCTGGCGCGAACCAGTACCCAGCCCTGCGGAAAACGCACTCGTAATCCATCAATGTCAGAGATGTCCTGCCCTTTGAAACAATTGCCTTGAAGTATGTTCATAATCGAAAACTTTTCGTCGCTTTTGACGGGAATTTGAATTTCTTCAGTGGCAGTGGGGTGAGGCAAGGCATTTAGCCGCTCATGCAAACTAAGATCACTTTGGCTGATTAAGTGGCATATTCGAAGGCCTGCGTAAATGCCATCGTCCACACCAATACCGTGTTCATCATTAAATAAAATGTGGCCGCTTAGTTCGGTAGCAAAGGCCGCATTGGTTTCTATAATGGCGCGTTTCATACTGGTGTGACCCGTAGCGATCATCTTAGGTATGCCGCCCCATTGTTGGGTATAGGTGGTGAGTAGTTCGGTGCACTTCACATCAAATAAAATGGTTTGTTTGCCTTCGCGCTTAAGGATGTCTTCAACAAATAATAAACTTAAACGGTCCGGTAAAATGGCTTGGCCAGTATGATCAACCACTCCCACACGATCAGCATCACCGTCTAGGGCAATGCCTATGTCAGCATTATTTTCGTTAACGGCATTTTGCAGCCAAGTTAAGTTTTTTAATTTAGCCGGGTCGGGATGGTGTAGAGGGAAATTACCATCAATATCACAAGCGATTTCAATGACCTTAGCGCCAATTTGTTTTAACGCGTCCCGTGCAATGGGCCCACCAGCGCCATTGCCTGCATCTAAAACCACTGTTAATGGACGTTTTAATTCTAGGTTTTGAACTAGGCGTTGCTGATAGTCATCAATTAAATGGCTGGCATCATTAATATGACCTTGGCCTGTTTTAAATAAATTTAATTTAATACGCGAGAGTAAAACTTGAATGTCTTCGCCACTGCGCGGGCTGCCCGCGACGGCAATTTTAATACCGTTATCTTGTTTTGGGTTGTGGCTGCCGGTGATCATGGCGCAACTTTGACCATTGTGTTTAATGGTCCAAAAACAAACAGCGGTGGGGCAAAGCCCAATGATATTAACGTTACAGCCTGTGCTGCAAATACCACTGACAAGAGCGTCGCGTAACGATGGGCTCGACAGTCGGCCATCCCATGCCACGTAACATTGTTGCTGCCCAGCTTGTATGATTTCACTGCCCAAGGCTTGGCCAATTAAATGCGCAGTGCGCTCATTTAATTGGGTTGGGTATTCACCACGAATGTCATACTCGCGGAAGATGTCTTGAGCAATGGAAGTCATATGCGTCCTGCAAATGGGTTTATTTTGTGCCGGTTGAACCGAAACCACCTTCACCACGATCGGTTGCTTCAAACTCGCTGACTAAATCAAACTCAGCTTGAACAACCGGTACAATCACAAGTTGCGCGATGCGCTCGCCCACTTCCATGGTGAAGGCCGTGTCGCTGCGATTCCAGCAACTTACCATTAATTCACCTTGGTAATCACTATCTATTAATCCCACAAGGTTGCCAAGTACGATACCGTGTTTATGACCTAACCCACTGCGTGGCAAAATCATCGCCGCAAGGCCCGTATCTTCAATGTAAATAGACATGCCGGTTGGGATCAGTTTGGTTTCGCCCGGTTGCAATACCAAGGTGTCTTCAAGACAGGCACGCAAGTCTAAACCGGCACTGCCGTCAGTACCGTAATGGGGCAGTGGAATGTCATTGCCAAGACGATTATCTAATAATTTAACTTGAAAGCGTTTTTTCATGGTGAGTCCTAAATGTCTTTTGGCAGCTTAGCGGCAATGTGTTCGATTATTTTTTGCGAAAGCACGTATTTGCTGGCTTGGCTGTATTCGGTTGAGGCGTCTTGATCAATGATGATAATGGCATTGTCATCACTGTTAAATCCAATGTGTTGAGAGCTGACGTCGTTGGCTACCACCATGTTGAGTTTTTTCTTTTCTAATTTACCACGGGCATAAGCAACAACATCTTGAGTCTCCGCGGCAAAGCCCACGCAAAACGGTCGATTGTCTTGTGCGGCAACGGTGGCAATGATGTCTGGGTTTTTGATGAGATGAATATGCATATCATCTTGGTTCTTTTTAATTTTTTGATCGCACACATCAGCAGGGCGATAGTCGGCCACAGCCGCTGCTCCAATAAATATATCGGTTTCTGGCAGAACGGCCATCACGGCATCCAGCATGTTTTGTGCGCTTTCAACATTGGTGCGATGTACGCGCTCAGGGGTCGGTAAATGAACCGGTCCGCTGATTAAATTCACTTTAGCGCCTGCCTCTTGGGCGGCTCTGGCTAAGGAAAACCCCATTTTGCCACTACTGTGATTACTGATGTAACGCACAGGATCAATGGCTTCACGGGTTGGGCCGGCTGTAATGGTGATGGTTTTACCCGATAGCACTTTACGCTCAAATTGTTCGGCTAAACGACGTGCTAGTTCTAATGGCTCTAACATGCGTCCAGGGCCCACATCGCCGCAGGCTTGCTCCCCTTGATCAGGACCCCAGATTTGTACCGGTTTTAAGCTTTGTAACTGTTTAAGATTATTTTGGGTTATCTCATCTGCCCACATGGCTTGGTTCATGGCTGGGGCAATGGCTAGGGGAGCAATACTGGCAAGGCAAAGGGTGGTCAGTAAATCGTTCCCCATGCCTGAGGTCATGCGTGCAATGAAATTGGCACTGGCAGGGGCCACTAATATAAAGTCCGCCCACTTAGCTAATTCAATGTGACCCATGCCAGCTTCGGCTTCTGGGTCAAGCAAGCTATGATGAACTGGATTGCCAGAAAGCGCTTGCAAGGTTAACGGTGTAATAAACTCTTTAGCACCATCGGTCATGACCACACGCACTTGTGCGCCATGGGTGACCAAAGCGCGAACAAGTTCAGCGGTTTTATAGGCAGCAATACCACCTGTGATGCCTAATAAAATACGTTTGTTGGTTAGCCTTTGCATACTTGCTCCTTGAACCTTGGCGCAGTATAACAACAAACTGATTCATGGATGAACAGGCGAGACGATATGGCCATCACAGATTGGCCTGTGGATGAACGACCACGGGAAAAATTGCTCATAAAAGGGCCAGCTGCGTTAAGCGATGCTGAATTATTAGCCATCTTTTTACGCACAGGGATCACTGGCATGACGGCGGTGGATTTGTCTCGGCACCTATTAACTCGGTTTAACGGGTTAAGACCTTTACTGGAGGCCAGCCAAGCTGAGTTTTGTGAGCACCTGGGGCTTGGTCCTGCCAAGTTTGCCCAGTTACAAGCCGTGCTTGAAATGGGCCGGCGGCATTTACAGCAGACATTGGACAAACCTGATGGCTTTACCAACCCAGACGCAGTGCGTCAGTATTTAACGAGTCGCTTAAGGCATGTGCCCCATGAAGTGTTTGCGTGTTTATTCTTAGATAACCAACATCGCTTGATTACCTATGAAGAGCTATTTCGTGGCACAATAGACGGCGCAAGTGTATACCCACGGGAAGTGGTTAAAAAAGTGCTCTTGCACAATGCAGCTGCAGTGATTTTTGCTCATAACCACCCATCGGGTGTGGCTGAGCCCAGTGATAGTGATGAACGAATCACCCATAAACTGCAGCAGGCACTTCAATTAGTAGATGTTCGCGTACTAGATCACTTTATAGTGGGCGATAATGACGTACTCTCAATGGCTGAGCGTGGTTTATTAATGTAACCACAGGTCAACGGAATTGAGATTTAGCTGTAACAGGCAGAAAAGGAAGTATTCGAGTTTATGTTGTCACGAATTTTATGTCTGCTTTGTGGGCTGTTGCTCTCAATTGGTGTGCAGGCTTCTACAGAGTCGATTCAAGTGGAATCGGCTTATGTTTATGCTGAGCAATCTCGCTCGCTACCTATGGTTCAATCCTTAGACGAATCCAACTGGCATCATGTGACGGCGTTTGGCAGTCATGGCTTTGTAAGTGGTGAGTTTTGGTTGCGCACACGTTTACATAATGTGGGTGATGCTGCTCAAACTGTGGTGTTGCGTTTCACTTACCCGTCCCATGATGAAGTCGATTTTTACGAATTAGATCGTGACGCACGCTTATTGCAATCGTGGCAAATGGGTGACATGCGTGACCAATCTGACATTCAATTAATGGATAAACATCCTGCTATAAAAATATCCCTATCGGCACAAGAAGAAAAATGGATTTATGCTCGTGTTAAAAGTGTGAATGCCATGGTGTTAAGTTTGGATATTTTGAGTGAATCAGAACATCAAAAAAGCATCCATTTACAAATTATTTTATCTGGTTTTATTTATGGCGTGTTGCTGGTGATGGCGTTATATAACTTTGTCTTAGCGGTGAGTATGCGAGATAAAGCTTATTATGTTTATGTATTGTATGTATTAACCTTTTTAAGTTTTGTTTTGGTATTAAGTGGTGATGGTTATTTTTATCTCTGGCCAAACTATTCTGAGCTAAATCAAATGTTATTGCCCATATTGGCTGGGTTTTTAATCATTCCCTCTTTAGCGTTTCCTTATTATTTGTTGGATATCAAAAAACACGCACCCAGTGTGATGTGGTTTTATCGAATCGCGGCTATTTTAGCCTCTGTGTTTTTGGTGTGTATTCCAATGCTTGGCGTGGCGCAATCCATTGTCTTGATAAATACTCTGACGGTCGCGTTATCCATCACAATGTTGGCAGTTGGCATTTTCTTGTCATATAAAAACGTACCGCTGGCAAAAATTTATACCTTAGCATGGTTTATTTTGTTGCTAGGATTGGCCGTTTTGTCATTGGCTTCTTTAGGTGTCATTGAAAACAATTTAATGACGCGTAACGCCGGTTTGCTCGGTGGTGTCATTGAGGTTGTAATTTTATCTCTGGTTTTATCTCAGCATATTTCTCAAGAGCGTAATGCCAAGTTGCAAGCGGTTAAAGATGCCATGCGCAATCGCAAGCTGTTTCAGGAATTATTTGATCAAGCGCCAGTCGGTATCGTACGTTTTGATTTAAACGGCACCATTGTCACGATTAATCCTATGTTGACCCGCATGCTGGGATTTAACAGTAAAGAACAAGCTCTCGCGCAAACCAATGTATTAAAAAATGTCATTACTAATCATAAGTTGGTGCGACAGCAGTTAATTGAACACAAAGAAGTGCTTGATAAGCAAATGGAGCTAAGAACAGCTAACGGTGATCGGATTCCTTGTTCGGTGAGTTTGCATTTTTATGAAGAACTGGGTCATCAATATATAGAAGCTTATGTGACAGATATTTCTGAGCGCATTGACGCGCAGAATATTCGTGAATACATGGAACAAGAACGCATGACGTCTATTGAGCAACTGGTAACAGGTGTGGCTCATGAAATTAATACACCATTGGGTGTAAACATTACTTCCGTTAGCCACATTAAAGAAATTATTGATGAAGTAGATGGCGAGATGCAGCGCCGAAGTTTAACCCGAGATCGATTTGTTCAGTTTATAAGTGATAGTCAGCAGCTTTTGGATATTGTGACTCATAACCTGCAAAAAATGTCTAATCTTGTGCGTCGATTCAAGCTCGTGTCGGTAAGCCATACCGATAAAGTCACCATGAATTTAAAGCAGCATTTAGAGCTTAGTTTACATAGCCACTTGTTTATTGGCCAAGATATTCACATAGAGCTTAATTGTGATGACGGTGTAAATATTCAAAGTTACCCTGCGGCATGGAATATCATAGTTGAGCAATTACTAGAGAACAGTATTGTGCATGGATTTACGCCAGAACAGATCCATAAAAAAATTACCATTACTGTTAGTCAACTGAGTCATCATGAGTGGTGTTTTGACTATAAAGATAATGGCCAAGGTTTGGCAAAAGATATTGCTAATCGAGTATTTGATCCATTTGTGACAACAAAGCGTGGCAGTAGCGATCACGCAGGCTTAGGTTTGTACCGAATATTTAATCTGGTGCATCGGGTGTTTGATGGCGAGGTCAGCGTGAAGAATGGTCCAGGGTTTCATCTAACCTTGATTTTTAAAGTTGATGAAGAGGCATTAGTTGCAATAGCCTAGGTCACAAGACCTAGGCTATTTATTATTTTATTTTGCAAGTTCTTTGCTAAGTTCAATGCTGCGATTAAAAGCAGCTTCCATTGCTGTTTTTACGCTGGCTTCTAGGCCTTGTTTTTGAAAACTTAAAATAGCTTGCTCAGTGGTGCCGTTTGGCGAGGTAACATTCTTGCGAAGTTGGGCAGGCTCAAGCTCACTTTTACTGGCCATTGTCGCCGCACCCAGTGCCGTTTGCAGCGCTAGCTGTTTTGCGGTTTCAGCGGTTAAACCAAGTTGCTCGCCAGCACTAATCATTGATTCGATAAACAAAAAGAAATACGCAGGCCCACTGCCGGATAACGCCGTTACCGCATCTAATTCCGTTTCACTATTTACCCAAACACTGATACCCACGGCACTTAAAATTGAATTGGTCAGTGCCTTTTCATCATCGCTGACATTTTGGTTGGCCAATAAACCACTAGCACCTTGTTGGACAAGAGCAGGTGTATTTGGCATACAGCGCACGATGGATAAATCTGAACTGGTCCAAGCACTCAAGCTTTCTAAGCTAATGCCAGCTGCCACTGAGATAATTAATGGCTTCTTTTTATCAAAAGCAGACTTCAATGGCGCAATCACTTGCTGCATGACTTGCGGTTTTACTGCGAGTATGACCACATCCGCTTGAGCAATAACGGCTTCGTTATCACCGTTGGTGTTCACGTTAAATTGCTGAGCAAGCTCATCTAATTTTTCTTGGCTTGGGTCGCTGACAAAAATGGATTGGCTGTCGTAACCATTCTCGATTAATCCGCCTAAAATGGCGCTGGCCATATTGCCGCCACCAATAAATGCAATCGCTGTCATGTGTTATCCTTATTTATAAATTAAATTCGTTGTCCAAAAATAGCGGTACCCACTCGAACCATATTGCTGCCACAGGCAATGGCCAGTTCAAGATCGCCACTCATGCCCATGGAAAGGGTATCAACCTGTGCATACTGCTGTTTTAATTTTTCATAAGCTTGATGCATGGCAGTAAATTCATTTTTTAATTGGGCTTCATCTTGGGGTGCTGGTATGCACATGAGGCCGCGCAACGTAAGGTTAGGTTGCTGGTTTATCATTTCAGCGAGCGCAGGGATGTCATTCAAAGAGATGCCCGATTTACTGTCTTGATCGCTAATGTTCACTTGGATCAATACATTTAACGCCGGTAAATGGGCTGGGCGCTGATCGTTTAATCGCTGCGCAATTTTATCTCTGTCGATGGTATGCACCCAAGAAAAGTGTTCGCTGACGAGGCGGGTTTTATTGGATTGAATGGGTCCAATAAAGTGCCACTGTATATCTAATTCTTTTAAGGCGTTCACTTTATCAACCCCTTCTTGTACATAGTTTTCTCCAAAGCAGCGTTGACCTTGTTGATAAATGGCGGCAATGGATTCGCAGGGGTGTTTTTTTGAAACCGCTAACAGGGCAACCGCTTGATCATGCTGCTTTGCTAGTGCTTCAACCTCGGCCTTAACCCCCTGATAGCGCTGAATTAAATTGTGGCTAGATTCTAAATCTGTCATGGTTTTATTTTCAGGTCTGGTTACAATGTTGGGTTAAATTAATCATAAAAATAATGACGGCCAGCAGGATGTCGGCCCGTTTTACGCATTATCGCACGTACAGGATTCAGGATGAACTAAACTAAATCTGTTTAGCGATCACACAGCGGAGCATCAGTTTCATGGATATCACGGAATTACTCGCCTTTTCAGCCAAACAAGGGGCGTCTGACTTACATTTATCAGCCGGTTTACCACCTATGATCCGTGTAGACGGTGAAGTTCGCCGTATCAACTTGCCTTCATTAAGTCATAAAGAAGTACACTCTTTAGTGTATGACATTATGAACGATAAGCAGCGTAAAGACTTCGAAGAATTCCTCGAAACCGATTACTCATTTGAAGTGCCTGGTGTGGCGCGTTTTCGTGTTAACGCGTTTAACCACAACCGTGGTGCCGGTGCGGTATTTCGTACCATCCCATCTAAAGTCCTGACGTGTGATGATTTAGGCATGGGTCAAATATTCAAAGATTTAGCGGTTAAACCCCGTGGTTTGGTCTTGGTGACAGGGCCAACGGGTTCGGGTAAATCAACCACGCTAGCGGCCATGCTTGATTACTTAAACGATAATTTCTACAAACACATTCTGACCGTTGAAGACCCAATCGAATTTGTACACCAAAGCAAAAAATCCCTGATTAACCAGCGTGAAGTACACCGCGATACATTAGGGTTTAACGAAGCCTTGCGGTCTGCGCTACGTGAAGACCCTGACGTGATATTAGTTGGTGAGATGCGTGACTTAGAGACCATTCGCTTAGCGTTAACCGCTGCAGAAACCGGTCACTGTGTATTTGGCACCCTGCACACCACCAGCGCGGCAAAAACCATTGACCGTATTGTGGATGTGTTCCCTGCGGAAGAAAAAGCCATGGTACGTTCCATGTTGTCTGAGTCTCTACAGGGGGTTATCTCCCAGTGCCTATTAAAGAAAAAAGGCGGCGGCCGTGTGGCGGCTCATGAAATTATGGTGGGTACACCAGCCATTCGTAACCTGATTCGTGAAGATAAAGTGGCGCAAATGTACAGTGCGATTCAAACCGGTAGCGCGCTAGGCATGATCACCATGGATCAAAGCCTTAAAAACCTTGTACAAAAAGGCATTGTGACCCCTGAAGCGGCTCGTGAAAAAGCAAAGAGCCCTGAACAATTTTAATAATGATCAGTATTCATAGCGAAAGCCGTGAGAAGGACAAGCAATGGAACTCGATAAGCTATTACGCTTAATGGTTGAAAAAAGCGCATCGGATTTATTCATTACTGCGGGCATGCCTCCTAGTATGAAGGTGCATGGCCGTATTCATGCAGTGACAAAAAATCCACTGAGCCCTGAACAAACAAAAGAAATCATTTACGGCATGATGAGCCGTGATCAAATTGAAGAGTTTGAAAAAAAGAAAGAGCTAAACTTTGCTGTGAGCGCCAGTGGTATTGGTCGATTTCGTGCCAGTGCTTTTTTTCAACGTAACTTAGCGGGTGTGGTTCTTCGTCGAATCGAAACGCGTATTCCTCAAATTGAACAACTGGGTTTGCCTGACATAATTAAAGAGATAGCCATGAGTAAGCGTGGCTTGGTGCTTTTTGTTGGAGCAACCGGCGCGGGTAAGTCCACATCCCTTGCCTCTATGATTGGTTATCGTAATCAAAATAGCCGTGGTCATATCATTTCCATTGAGGACCCAATCGAATATATGCACCAACATCAGGGCTGTATTGTCACTCAGCGAGAAGTGGGATTGGATACGGACAGTTTTGAGATCGCGCTTAAAAATACCCTACGCCAAGCACCTGATGTGATTATGATTGGTGAGGTGCGTAGTGCACAAACCATGAACCACGCAGTTACATTCGCCGAAACCGGTCACTTATGTTTGGCCACATTGCACGCTAATAATGCTAACCAAGCATTAGATCGAGTGATTCACTTCTTTCCATCCGATCAACATACCCAGATATGGATGGATTTATCTCTGAACTTAAAAGCAATTGTTGCTCAGCAGTTAATTCCAACTCCAGACGGTAAGGGCCGTCGAGCAGTCGTAGAGGTGTTATTAAATACGCCGCTTGTGCAAGATCTTATTCGTAAAGGTGAAGTGCACGAATTAAAACCCTTGATGAGTAAATCAACCGAGCTTGGCATGCAGACCTTTGACCAAGGTTTGTATAACTTATATCAAGCAGGTGAAATCACTTATGAAGATGCACTTAATCATGCTGACAGCGCCAACGACTTGCGCTTAATGATTAAACTGGCATCAGAGGATGTTGATCAATTATCGACAGCAACTCAAGGTTTAACCTTACAGCGCGATTAATTGATAAATTGAACCACTGTTAGAGAACTCACATATCATGTTGGCTTTTCTTCAGTGGTTTTTTAGTGCAAAAAAATAGAGAAGTAAAATGAATAAATTAGTAACAACTCTGGTTGTCATGTTGGTGGGCGCTATGGGTTATGTTTTTTATCAGTATCAGATCATAGCGTCAGAAGCAGATGAGCAAGTTGAAAAGGACATTGCCATTTTAGAAAAAACGTTTCGTGAAAGAAGCAGTGACGCGCTAACAGGTGATCATGAAAAAGAAAAATACATCCAAACAGCGCTGATGCTTCAAAGCGTAAATGACCAGCAGCAATTTGTGCGACACTATCATAGTTTGTTTATTGAAAACGGTGTGCGTAACTGCTTAAAGTCTCAAATTGTGTATTTACAAAAACAGGCAACCATACTTGAGCAAACTTGGTTGCAAGATTCAGAAGCCTGCTTGCCATAACAAAAAAGCCAAGCATTGCATCAGCAATACTTGGCTTTTGTTAAATAGAAAATACTTAAGCGCTATATACTAAATGACCGCCATTAATGGTGTGAGTCACTTTGCCAGTAAACGTTTTTCCTATCCATGGGTTGTTGCTGCCTTTCGATACAAGCGTTTCGCTCGACACACTTGATGCTTGTTGCATATCCACAATGCATAAGTCCGCACGTTGCTCGACTACAATGCTGCCCAGTTTTTTATTGATAACCGCCGCCGGCAATGCTGTGATTGCTTTGATGGCAGCGCTTAATGTTAGCTCTTGTTTTTCAACCAAGCTCAGTAATACCTGCATGAAATTATCTAAGCTATTGATGCCTACTTCACTGGCAGAAAAGGGTGCCATTTTTGAGGCGCGATCTTGCGGTAAGTGATTGGAGCAAATGGATAGCTGACCATTATTAACGCCCGCTAATAATGCCTTGCGATCCGCTTCACTACGATAAACCGGCGTCACATGCATAAGGCTGTCGTAACCGCGGCAGTTTTCATCAGTAAAAACTAAATTGGCCAGCGCCACATCAGCGGTCACAGGTAAACCATTTTGCTGGGCATCAATTATCATATTTAATGCGCGAGCACTGCTGACACGACTAATGTGTAAGCGAATGCCGGTTTCTTCACACAGAATTAAATGCTGGGCCAGTGCCGAGGTTTCTGCGCTGACTGGTAGGCCAGCTAACCCCATTTGAGTACTGGCTGGACCTTCGTGCATACAGCCGCCATGGGCAAGGGCGTTATCGATAGGTGTGACCATGGCGGTGATGTTAAAACCCGCTGCGTAGTTGTAACACTGTTTGATAACGTGACTGTCTTTAAACGCCAAATCTAAATTACTTAATGCCACACAACCCGCTTCTTTTAAGCCAGACATATTGCTTAGCTGTTCGCCTTCTAAATTAGCGGTTAATGCACCTAATGTTAGTACGGTGCAGTGACCGGCTTTTTTAGCTTTTTCTTGAATGAGTGCTGCAACGGCTGGGCTATCAATGACGGGTTTTGTATTAGGTGTGCAGCAAATTGTGGTGAAGCCGGATTGAGCCGCAGCTTTTGTTTCGCTGGCGATAGAACCTTTTTGACTAAAACCAGGTTCCGCAAGAAAGCTGTGTAAATCAATAAATCCTGGAAATATCTTTTTACCACTGGCATCAATGGTTGTGTCCGCAGTAAAACCTTGTGGTGCGGACCCTATTGCAACAATGCGTTCGTTTTCGATAAAAATATCCAATATGCCATCAATGTTTTGCGCGGGATCAAAAACATGGCCGCCACTGATGCATAGTTTATGTTGAGGCTGAAGCTGCATAATTATTTCGCCCCTTGTTGGCTTTGTTCTTGTAAAGTTTGTTCTTGATTTTGCCCGCCCATGGCCATGGCCATGACGGCCATGCGCATAGGAATACCATTGCTCACTTGTTTTAAGATAACGCTTTGTGGGCCATCGGCCACGGCGCTTTCAATTTCAACACCGCGATTAATAGGGCCAGGATGCATGACGATGGCATCGTGATTGGCATAGGCCAGTTTTTCTGTATTCAAACCATATAAACGATAATATTCTGATTCGCTTGGTAACAGAGCCGTTTGCATGCGTTCTTTTTGTAGGCGCAGCATGATGACGACATCAACACCCTTTAAACCTTGTTTCATATTATTAAAAGCACGTACGCCTAAACTTTCGATGTCTTTTGGAATTAAGGTGTTAGGACCAATGACGCGAACATCATGACAACCAAGAGTTTTTAATGCGTAAATTTGTGAGCGCGCAACACGGCTATGTAAAATGTCGCCGACGATGGCGACACTTAAATTTTCAAAGCCACCTTTTTCACGGTGAATCGTCAGCATGTCGAGCATGGCTTGGGTTGGGTGGGCGTGACGGCCATCACCTGCGTTAATCACCGCAACATTAGGCGTGACGTGTTGTGCAATAAAATGAGCCGCACCAGAATCAGCATGGCGCACCACAAACATGTCTGAATACATAGACTCTAAATTCCACAAAGTGTCCATCAAGGTTTCACCTTTACTGGTGGCACTTCGAGCAATATCTAAATTTAAAATATTGGCGCTTAAACGTTTTGCGGCAAGCTCAAAGGTAGAGCGAGTTCGGGTTGAATTTTCAAAAAATAAATTCACCACGGTTTTACCACGCAATAGCGGCACGGTTTTCACGCTGCGCTCTTGTGTGCTGATGAAACTATCTGCGGTATCAATAATTTCGGTTAAAATTTCTTTGCTCAAACCTTCTGTGGTTAAGAAGTGTTTTAAGCGACCTTCTTGGTTAAGTTGAATCTGGCTGGGATCGTTTGGCTGCATACTCATAACCTTTTATTTCAGATTCACAGTGGTCAGAACCAACGGCGTTGGCCCGGTTAATTTGATGCGCTGATTCGTTGGGCGCTCAACTTTATCTCCAACTACATCCGCTTGAATAGGCAGCTCGCGATGACCCACGTCAAGCAAACACGCCAGAACAATTTTTTCCGGACGGCCATAATCAAATAACTCATTCATGGCGGCGCGGATAGTGCGACCTGACATGATGACATCATCTACTAAGATCACCGTTTTGTTTTCAATCTCAGGAAGTTGAGAGCCTTTTACTTTTGGGTGTAGACCGCTTTGACTGAAATCATCGCGATAAAAACTGATATCCAATAAGCCCAATTCACTTTGTAGGCCAAGCTGTTGATGCAGCTGTTTGGCAACCCATGCCCCGCCAGTATGAATGCCCACCATGACGGTATCATCTTGCTGAGCAAGATCGCGAAGTTCATCCGCCATTTTGGCAATGAGTTGTTCAGGTTGAGGCAACGGCATGTGTTCTCCTAAATCCTGCGCTATTGGGTGCGCGGATCGAAAGCAATAATCAAGTTGTTAGATGCGTTTGGCGGTGACGCCTTGGTTATTCGCAAGCATCTAAGGGGTGTTCATAAAACCAAGATTCTAAAATAAATTGCGCAGCAAGGGCATCCACCGGATCGGATTTATAATGACCTTTATGCCCTTGGCTCTTGGCTTCTTCTTTGGCCGCAAAGGTACTTAAGCGCTCGTCAATAGTAAAGCTTGGTCTGGCATAACGTGCGCATAAACGATTGCTAAATTTATTGGCGCGGCGGGACATTTCGCTCACGCTGCCGTCCATATTAAGAGGCAAGCCTACAACAAACGCATGGGGCTGCCATTCCTCGACCAGTTTATCCAATTGTTCCCAGTTTGGGATGCCATCACGGGCGCTGATGCAGCCAATGCCATTGGCGGTTTGAGTGATGCGCTGGCCCATGGCAATGCCGGTGCGTTTGGTGCCAAAATCAAAGGCCATTATGGATTGATACTTATTGGTAACGGGCGTGGACATGACGGCCTTTTATGTATGGGTTATGCGTGACCGGATTGACCACTTAATAAGTTTAAATTAATACCCAGTTTGTTAGCGGCTTTGCGCGCTAATTGCTCGCTGTCAGTATGAAAAAGCAAGTCACTATCGGCGGGTACAGTCAGCCAGCTATTATTAGCAATTTCGTCTTCTAATTGCCCTGCGTCCCAGCCTGCATACCCTAAGCAAATGAGGGTATCGCTGGGTCCTTCGCCACTGGCAATAATGCTTAAAATATCTTTTGAGGTGGTCAGGCGCACATGTTCACTTACCGCCATGTTTTGAATGTCAGGGTTATCACCTTGATATAAAACAAAGCCCTGTTCTGGTGAAACAGGCCCACCTTGCATGATATTTGGATTTTGTTCTTGGCTGGGCTCGATGTGGAGCTCACCTAAAATGTCATTGAGCTGAATGCCCATGGGTTTGTTGATGATCAGCCCCATGGCGCCTTCTTCATTGTGCTCGCAGATGTAGCACACGCTATGTTTAAACCAAGGGTCATCAAGGAGTGGCATGGCCAATAATAGGTGGTGCTTTAAATCAATTGATTGAGGCATTGATCAACTATCGGTTGAGAATTGGGTTTGTTTAAACTGCCAAGTGCGGATGATCTCTAAGATATCGGCTTGTTTGCGCATCTCTTCAGAGAACGGAGCAAATGGCGCTGACAGGCGTACGATGTGTTTGGCAGCATCATCTAATACCTTGTGTCCTGAGCTTTCCATGACTTTAAGCTCATGGATGGTTCCATCTGCTTTAACCGCTACCATTAAGCGTAGACTGCCACTGATGTTTTGTCGTTTAGCTTCATTGGGGTAGTTCAAGTTACCAATTCGCTCGATCTTGTGAAGCCATTGGTTCATATAAAGGGCATCACTGCTTTGACGAGTAGAAGTAGCCGTTAAGCGACGAGTACGAGGAGCCTTGGTCAGGGTTTGACGCTGGTAATCTAGCTTAGCTTCAAGGCTTGCGATTTCTAAGCTGCGCTCAAGTAGGCTTTTTGTATCGCCCTCTGGCAGTTGCAGTGCTTTTAATTCTTGCTCAAGTTTATGGCTTTGAATATCAAAGTCTGAAAGTAGCGTGGTGATGCTTTGGAAATTTTGATCGCTTGCTTTTGGCGCACTGGCGGTTTGTTGCAAACGTTGTGTTTTACGGATGTCTTCTGCGGCGTAATCGGCGATTTCAGTGGTGGTCATTTCGGCGCGCTCACTTAATGTGCCACTGCCTTGTTGATTGGCTTGGGCTAAAAAGTCCGCTTCTTCGGGTGCTTTGCTGTCAGCAGATTGTGCAAGGGTGATGTCCAGTGTGGTGGCGCTGTTGTGTTTCTCAGGAAGAGAAAAGCCAATACCAAATATGATTAACAAATGCACCAGCATTGCCACAAAGACGGCAAAGCTAAAACGGTCATAATCATTTACTGCAGCGGCTTGACTCATGAATTACAGGCTCAATCAATTTCGGCTATTTTGCCTTAAGGCCAACGCAAAGGCTATGTGCAGTTGGCCAAAAGCTGGGTTTAATTTATAACGCTAAGCCTTGGCGCTTAAGCGTTTCTCAATGGCGTCCATTAACATCATGGCCACATCTTGTCCGCTGTCGCGGCTAATTTCGCGCACGCAGGTTGGGCTGGTGACGTTGATTTCGGTTAAATAGTCACCAATCACATCCAGGCCGACAAAAATAAGCCCTTTTTCTTTTAGTACTGGGCCAATTTCATTGGCGATCCAAAGGTCGCGCTCACTTAGCTCTTGGGTGACACCACGGCCGCCGGCGGCAAGATTACCACGGGTTTCGCCCTGTGCGGGAATGCGCGCCAAACAATGTGAAACAGGTACGCCATCAATCATTAAAATACGCTTATCCCCTTGTTTAATCTCTGGTAGGTATTTTTGCGCCATGATGCTTTCGTTGCCATGATTGGTGAGTGTTTCGATGATCACACTGACATTTGGGTCGTCTGCTTTTAAGCGGAAGATCGATGAGCCGCCCATGCCATCTAAAGGTTTGAAGATGACATCGCCGTGTTCCTTATGAAACGCTTTAAGGCGTTCTGCGCTTTGGGTAACTAGAACCTCAGGTGAGCACTGTGGAAAAGCCGTGGCAAACACTTTTTCATTACAATCACGCAGGCTTTGCGGTTTGTTTACAATTAGGGTGCCTTGCTGCTCTGCGCGCTCGAGAATATAGGTGTTGTAGATGTATTCATTATCAAATGGCGGATCTTTACGCATCAATACCACATCAAGATCGGCCAGTGGTTGCCAGCTGGCGTCACCTTTTTCAAACCAGTTATCAGGGTCCATTTTCACCGTCAAAGGTGCCATGTTGGCAACGGCCACGCCATTCTCTAATGCAAGGTCTTTATCTTCCATGTAGAACAACTGCCAGCCTTTACGCTGTGCGGCATCAAGCAAGGCCAGAGAAGTATCTTTTTTAAAGCTGATGGACTCAATTGGGTCCATGACAATGCCAACTTTGATCGTCATTTTTAGCGCACTCTAACGGTTGAATTTTCCCCATTGTACCTTGAAAATAAACAAAAATGTTCCGGCAAGTAGTTCGCATTCGGTCTAAGTGCCTATAGAATGCGATGCACGAGTATGGTACAAAGACCTGCTATGTGACTATCAGGCTGGTCACAGACAATAAGAATACAAATGACCTGCAATAGGCTGATTTATGGCGGACAACTTCGAAAATATTAAAGTGATGGTGATTGATGATAGTAAAACCATCCGCCGCACCGCTGAGACCCTACTGAAAAAAGTAGGTTGCAACGTGATCACGGCTACCGATGGTTTCGATGCATTAGCAAAAATTGCTGATAATCATCCAAATATCATTTTTGTCGATATTATGATGCCCCGTTTGGACGGTTATCAAACTTGTGCCTTGATTAAAAATAATTCAAATTTCAAAGACACACCTGTGGTAATGCTATCAAGCAAGGACGGACTGTTTGATAAGGCAAAAGGGAGAATAGTTGGATCTGATCAGTATCTGACCAAGCCTTTCAGTAAAGATGAATTATTAGGTGCTATTCGCAATCACGTGAAGTAACGTGGCGAACGCCTAGTGTAAATAATTAGTTAGATATGAAATTGAGGTTCTTATGGCGCGCGTATTGATTGTTGATGATTCGCCCACTGAAACATTTACTCTGAAGTCCATGCTTGAAGCAAAAGGCTTTGAGGTGTTAACCGCAGAAAATGGAGCAGATGGTGTGGCATTGGCGCGTGAAGAACTGCCAGATGCTGTGCTTATGGATATCGTAATGCCTGGCTTGAATGGTTTTCAGGCGACTCGTCAATTAAGTAAAGATGAAAAAACGGCACACATCCCAGTTGTTATCGTGACCACTAAAGATCAAGAAACCGATAAGGTTTGGGGTCAGCGTCAAGGTGCAAAAGGTTACCTAGTGAAGCCAGTATCTGAAGATGTATTGGCGCAAACGATTCAAGGTGTAATCGACGAGGCTTAATGATGACACCTTTTGAACTACTCCAAGACATTGCTTCTCGTTGCCGCTCACATGCGGCAGAACTGCCTTCAAGAATTGAAGCGGTAGAGAACTGGCGTGGTGTAGGCTTTATTTTGGCCGGGCGTCGCTATGTGGCGCCTATGTCAGATGTAAGTGAGATATTAACTGCGCCCAAGCTGACTCAGGTACCTGGTGTGAAACACTGGGTACAGGGCGTAGCTAACGTGCGTGGCCGGTTAATTCCAGTAATGGATTTAGCCGCATTTTTAGGCGGGCGTTCAACGTCAGGCCGTAACAAGCGTACCTTGATTATTGAAAAGGGCGATCTACTAAATGGTTTAACCGTAGACGCTGTTTTGGGTATGCAGTACTTTCCCGTAGAAAGTAAACAAGATTCCTCTGATCTGGATGTGCCAGATCAGGCAAAGGCTTTTATTTCTGGGGCTTACCTTAGAGATGGAGAGTTATGGCCAGTATTCAGCTTTGATGAACTGGCTAATGATCAAAACTATATGGATATTGCTGTATAGTAAGTACCTACTACATAATGTAGTCACAAAAAAATTAGAATAATTGGCAAGTAACGATTGCGGAGAGTTTATACATGAAAGCGAGTGCGGGCAGTGCAATCCTGTCGACTTTACTGAATAACACTGCACGACTGGGTTTTGGCGCAGCCTTCGTAGTATTCATCTTGGCGTTCTTAAGTATCACCATATTCGTTCAGTACAAGTCGAACCAAGATCAGCAATATATTTCTCACTCTGGTGAGTTACGGGTACTTTCTCAGCAGATAGCGAAAAACGCCGTCGAAGCTGCAGCTGGTAAAGAAGAGGCCTTTAAACTTCTTGGTGCCGCTCGTACTAACTTTGAAACACGCTGGGGTTATATCTCATCTGGTAACCCAGAGACCGGTTTACCGCCAAGCTCTGTAGACGGTATTACAGACATGCAATCCCTTTGGGATGATGTGCGTGACAGTGCTGACCGAATTGTTGAAACCCGTGATACGGTACTTTCTTTGCACGAAGTAGCCGCAACTCTTTCTGAAACCATTCCTCAGTTACAAGTCGAATACGACGAAGTTGTAGAAATCTTACTTGATAACGATGCGCCAGCTGAACAGGTGGCTGTTGCACAGCGTCAGTCATGGTTAGCAGAACGTATTGTACGATCGGTTAACAAAGTATTGTCCGGTGGTGATGATGCAGTAATGGCAGCAGACAGTTTTGGTCGAGATGCTAACTTATTCGGTCGTGTACTAAGCGGTATGATCGAAGGTAACGTGGCGATGAATATTCAGCCAGTTAAAGACGGCGAAGCCGTTGACTCCCTTGCTGAAATCTCTGAGCTATTCGAATTCGTTGCGGGTTCTGTGGATGAAATCTTGGAAACGTCTCCTGAGCTATTCCAAGTACGTGAATCGGCCAACAACATCTTCAATTTATCTCAAGCCTTACTAGGTAAATCATCTGAACTAACTGAACTGCATGCTGACCGTGCGTCTTCATGGGGTATGTTGCAAACCATCGGTTATGTATTAGCGATTCTTGCACTTGCCATGTTGGGTGCGGTTGGTTTCATTACTTACCAAGAAACACAAAGCACACTTAAAGAAGAAGAAACCAAAAACGAAGCCAACCAGATGGCAATCTTACGTCTACTTGACGAACTAGCTGACCTTGCAGACGGTGACTTAACTACTCAGGCTACTGTAACCGAAGACTTTACGGGTGCGATTGCTGACTCCATCAACTTCGCGATCGACCAAATGCGTGCGCTGGTAACAGCAATTAACGAGACAGCGGTACAGGTTGCATCGGCTGCACAAGAAACTCAGTCTACAGCGATGCACCTTGCAGACGCGGCGGAGCACCAAGCACAAGAAATTGCTGGAGCGTCGGCTGCAATTAACGAGATGGCGGTGTCCATCGACCAAGTATCTTCAAACGCATCTGAGTCAACCTCGGTGGCAGAGCGATCAGTAACGATCGCAAACAAAGGTGCTGAAGTGGTACAGGCAACCATCAACGGCATGGATAACATCCGTGAACAGATTCAAGAAACATCTAAACGTATCAAACGTCTGGGTGAATCTTCACAGGAAATCGGTGACATCATTTCCTTGATCAACGACATCGCAGACCAAACCAACATTCTATCTTTGAACGCTGCAATCCAGGCATCCATGGCCGGTGACGCAGGTCGAGGCTTCGCCGTGGTAGCGGATGAGGTACAGCGACTAGCAGAACGTTCAGCCGCTGCAACCAAACAGATTGAAGCTCTGGTTAAAACCATCCAGAACGATACCAACGAAGCGGTTATCTCGATGGAACATACAACGGCCGAGGTGGTACGTGGTGCGCGCTTAGCACAGGATGCAGGTGTGGCACTTGAAGAAATCGAAACCGTATCTAAAAACCTTGCAGACTTGATCCAAAACATCTCCAACGCTGCTCGTCAGCAGGCATCATCTGCAGGCCACATCTCTAATACGATGAACGTAATTCAAGAAATTACGTCGCAAACCTCAGCTGGTACAACCGCGACTGCCAAGTCCATCGGTAACCTTGCAGAGATGGCGACGAAATTACGTGAATCTGTAGCCGGCTTTAAGCTACCTGAATCTAACGTGTAATAGGTGTCAGGTGTGTCGCAGACAGGGTGGACGTTAAAAGCCCTGCCGGAAATGACCGAACAACAGTTCTCCCTTTGGCGAGAACTGTTGGAAGCACGAACCGGTATATATGTCACAGAGCAGCGTAAATCTTATTTGCAATCGAGCTTAATGCAACGAATGCGAGAAGTGTCTTGTGACAATTATCAAGAATATTATGAGCGTATTGTCCATGGACCTATGGGTAACATAGAGTGGGCAAAGCTGGTAGATCGTTTAACGGTTCAAGAAACCCGTTTTTATCGTGACCCAGCGGCATTTGAATACGTGGGTAAGTACATTAATACCCATTTAGCAAAATTTACTAAAAAAAATCCGCTCGATATTTGGAGTGTTGGTTGCTCAAGTGGTGAAGAGGTTTATACCCTAGCCATGCTTGCCCATGAACAACTGGGTGATGAAAAACACGATTTTTTTATGGTAACCGGCACAGATATTAGTGTGCCAGTATTAAACAAAGCACGACAAGGTGTGTTTGACCCGCGACGGTTAGCCACCTTACCAGAGGCATATCAGACAAAGTATTTTCAAGCGAATGAAGATCAAAAGTTTGGCGTGATCTCTGAGATAAAGAAAAATACCTGTTTTGCACAGGTGAATATTTTGCAATTAGATAAGGTTGCCAAAAGTACCAGGCATATTATTTATTGTCAGAATGTTCTAATTTATTTTCGCCACTGGCGCCGTCAGGAGATTCTCAATCACTTAGTTGATCGATTAGCTCCCGGGGGGTTACTTTTAATCGGTATGGGTGAGATGTTGGATTGGCAACATCCAGACCTAACACCGGTTAAAGGTGAACAAATCACCGCGTTTATTAAGCGTGTTTAAGTAAAAGAATAACTAGGATGCGGAGCCACTATGGGCGATCGCCATGATTACGTAGCCCTTGACTGGGTTAAAGGCGAAATTGAAGAAGTCTTAAAGCAGGCTCAGTACGAATTAGAAGCGTATGTTGAAGCGCCTGATGATACTGCGCGCCTAAAGTTTTGTTTAACCTATTTGCATCAAGTGCGTGGCACATTGCAAATGGTTGAGTTTTACGGCGCTGCTATGCTGGCTGAAGAAATGGAAGCCGTTGTGCAAGCCATGTTGGATGACGCGGTTAGTCATGCAGCTGAGGCGCGCGAAGTCTTAATGCAGGCAATTTTACAATTGCCTAATTATCTAGACCATATCAAATTGGGCCGTCGTGATTTACCCGTGGTATTACTGCCGGTATTAAATGATTTGCGTGGCGCTCGTGGTGAAAGTCTTTTATCTGAAACCTCATTATTTCAACCAACTTTAAAGTCGGTTGAGCCTCTAAGTGAAAAGCAATTACGTCAATTCTCTGATAAACAATTTTTAGATATTTTAAGAAAACTTCGTCAGATGTATCAGGTGGCGTTACTGGGTGTGCTGAAGGGTGAAGATACTCAGCACAACTTAGAATACCTACAAAAAGTCAGCACACGTTTAGCTAAATTATTTGCAAATACACCGGCTGAATCTTTATGGACAGTTGCGAGTGCTGTGTTGGATGGTTTGCTACAAGGTGGCATTCGTCTAAACAGTGCGGTTAAAGAATTGTTAAAACAGCTTGAGCCAGAGCTTAAAAATGTTGTTAACAACGGCGCCGCTGCCATTGAAGAGCAGTCCGATGATTTACTTAAAAACTTACTGTTTTATGTAGCGCGCTCTGAAAAAGCAAGCGATCGCATCACCCAGGTTCGTAATGACTATAAATTAAGTGACGCATTACCTTCTAGTAGTGAAGTTGACGAAGACCGCAAAGCACTAGGTGGTCCAGATAAAGCCACAATGGGTTCGGTTGCATCGGCATTAATTGAAGAAATCACACGTTTAAAAGAAGAGCTTGATCAGCTTGTGCAAGACAAGGTCGCACAGCCTTCACAGTTGGCTGGCTTGGTGCCTGGTTTCAAACAAATTAGCGATACCATGGGCATGCTGGGTTTAGGTGTGCCACGTAAGGTTATTCAAGATCAATTTGAAATAGTTAAGGGTTTTGTTGATAACAATAAAACCGCAGACAATACGCAATTGATGGACATCGCTGGCGCACTTTTATATGTGGAAGCCACCCTTGTAGGTTTAAGTGATCGTTTTGGCAATAACAAAAACGAATCAGCCCAAGTGCAGCAACTCGGTGAAGCACAAAAAGTTGTATTAAAAGAATCTAAAAACTTTATTGAGCAAGTAAAAGAATTAGTTGTTGAATATGCAACTCAGCAGGGTGAGCTTTCATTGCTGGGTGAAGCGGCTGATTTACTAATGAATCTTCGTGGCACATTGATTATGGTGCCACAAATGGAAGCGGCTGATATCGCTCGTTCATGCTCGAATATCTTGCATAAACATGTGGATATGCAAGAACGTCCTACCGAAGTTTTATTGGATGCCTTAGCTGAATCATTAAGTGGTATTGAATATTTCCTTGAGCGTTTAGAAGAAAATAATCAAGGGGACAGCTCTGCAATTTTATTGCGTGCACGAGAAGCTATTCTGCCATTTATGGCCACGCAAGATTTGGCTCCAGATGACAGTATCCTTGATGCACAAGCTATTGAAGACGATTTAGAAGAAGTGAACTTTTCTGAGCAAAATGCATTTGCTGAAAGTGATGAGGTCGAAGTTGAAGAGACCACACTTGAATTAGAGCCGGATGTTTCTTCAGAAGAAAGCATTGAGTTTGGTTTGCCAATTGATAATCAAGAGCAGCTTGTTACGACAGCTGATGAATTATCATTTGACATTGAACAGAGCAATGAACTTGAAATAGACACAATTGAGAGTGTTGATGATGAAGTTCAAGAAGCTCAATCACTTAATGCAGAGTTTACTGAGTCACTGCAATCTTTAGAGGAAGAACCTCAAGATGACGATGACTGGAATCTGGTTATTGATGATGCATTTGATGTTGAAGATGAAACCGTTTTAAGTGATTCCAACGAACAAGCAGTACAAGTTGAACACGTTGCTACTGAAGCAGAAATAATTGAACCTGAAGTGGTTGAAGTAAGTGCTCAACTAGAAGATGACGATGATGATCTGATTGATGATGAGATTATTGAAATCTTCTTAGAAGAAGCACAAGAAGTGCTAGAAACCATTGAAGAATTTTGGCCAGTCTTTAAAGCTGACAATAGTGATAAAGATGCACTCACAACCACCCGTCGTGCTTTTCACACCCTAAAGGGTAGCGGGCGCATGGTGGGCGCAGAAGACATTGGTGAAACCGCTTGGGCGATTGAAAACATGTTCAATCGCTTATTGGACAATACAATAAACATGAGCGATTCATTTGTTGATATCGTTGATTTTGTTGTTACTCAAATTCCACAACTTATTGGTAATTTTGAAAAACGTCAGGCAAGTGATATCAATGTTAAATTGATTCAAGAATATGCTGACGCTATTTCTAAAGGGGAAGACGTAGCCCCATGCAGTGAAGTGATGTCCGCTGCATTGCATGAAGACATAGAGCAAGCACAACAAGCGCAAGATAATGTCAGTGAGCAGTCCAGTGATATTCAAGACGAGCAAACTACAGCAAGTTTAGATCCTGCATTACTTGAGGTTTTTAGTTCAGAAGTCGAGTCACACTTAAAAGTTGTACAAGACTTTATTGACGCGGAACAAAGCACCAACTATAGCTCGCCGATTACAGATGAACTTCAACGTGCTCTGCATACCTTGAAAGGCAGTGCACACATGGCGCACATTGAGTCCATTGGTGATATCGCCGGTGTGCTTGAGCATTTTGCAAAAGATTTACGTGCTTATCATGTGGAAACCACGGCTGAAATTATTCACCTGTTTATTCGTGGTAAAGATTTAATCGATGAAGGGTTTGCACAACTCAGCACAAACCCATTTGGCAAAATTGCAGGCAGTGAAGATATAACCGCAGATGTGCAACGTTTGAGTCACCAGTTGATTCAACAGTTTCATCAAAAGTTAGGCACCAATACTAGCCGTAATAATGTTGACCCTCAGGTGTTGTCTATTTTCTTATCCGAAGGTATGGATATTTTAATGGATGTAGAGGACAGCCTTGAAAATTGGCAAAACGATTCAACAAAAGTTCAGCTTCTTGATGGCATTATTGATGAACTGCAAACCTTAGAAAAAGGTGCGCAAATGGCTGACCTACTACCAATCGTCAGTTTATGCGAAGCACTTCAACACGCTTATGGTCAAGTTGAACAGCTATCAATCGCGGCTAATGACCCATTTATCGATGTTATTAAAGAAGGTCATGAAGGCCTGCTCAACATGATGGATATGGTCGCAGCCAGTCAAGCCGTTGTGCCAGAAGCGCAATTGGTGGAGCGTTTAACACAAACATCTGGTGCACAATCACAAGCTGCGATTGAGCCACAAATAGATGAACAAGAATCCGAGCAAGACTTAGAAGAAATAGAAACCATTGAGCTTGAGTTGCCCGCTGTAGATGTGGCACCTGCACAAGCACAAGCAGACATTGACCCTGAGCTGTTAGATATCTTTTTAGAAGAAGCACAAGAACTTATCGACTCAATTAGTACGTCGTTAGATGCTTGGCAAAATGATCAAGATAATTTAATTCAAGTGGCTGAATTGCAACGTGACCTTCACACCTTTAAAGGTGGTGCACGTATGGCAGAAATTAATGCCATTGGTGATCTTGCCCATGAATTAGAAGATTTATATGAAGGTTTAAGCCTTGGCCGATTATCTGCAACCGATCAGTTATTTGATTTATTGCACCTATGTCACGACCGCTTAGCGGAAATGGTGGCGGCACTCGCCAATCAGCAGCCAATTAAGTCGGCACCTGAATTAATTACCGCAATACAATTATTTATTGCCGGTGAATCATTAGAGTTACCAAGTGAAGAAATCACATTAGAAGTTGAAGCGCCTGCTCATGAGCCTGCTGCAGATCAACCTGAAAGTATTTCGGTGGCCACAATGGCGCTGGATGCGGATGCTGAAGTGGTTGAAATCTTCTTAGAAGAAGCTGAAGAATTAATGGAAGAATTAGACGGTGCGATTTTGCAATGGCAAGGCGAACCTGAAAATTCTAAGCATAATGAATCCATTCAACGGGTGCTACACACTTTTAAAGGTGGTGCTCGTATTGCTGGTTTGAGCGAGATTGGTGATCTTGCCCATAACATGGAAGATGAACTGCAACACCGCTTAATGAATAAACAAGCGGCTGACAGCACACTATTTGAAAACCTACATCAGCAGTACGATTTGATTGCCAGTCGTATTGATAGTATTCAAATGTGGTTAAACCAAGGTGCACAAGGCCCAGTAGAAATTGAAGCCGTAACGGTTGCTAATAGCGCTGCGCAAACTGAAGCACTTGAAACCACACAATCTCAGCCAAGCAGTAATGTAGTTTCACTGCCTGTGGCAAAAGCGGCAGTTGAAGCAAAACAAAATCAACAGGCTGCTACAGCCCAAGCAGCTTCGCAAGCACAGCAGGCGCGTATTCAGCCACAAGAGATGATCAAGGTACCGGCTGAATTACTAGATGGCTTGGTTAACTTGGCAGGTGAAACCTCAATTAGTCGTGGTCGATTAGAAAACCAAGTGACGGATTTCTCTTACACCCTAGAAGAGATGGATTCGACCCTAGACCGTCTTAAAGATCAGCTACGCCGCTTAGATATCGAAACCGAAGCGCAAGTGTTATTCCGTCGTGAACAGCAAGGCCCTGACTATGAGGACTTCGATCCATTAGAAATGGACCGTTACTCGCAGCTTCAGCAGTTGTCTCGTTCATTGGTGGAGTCGGCATCGGATTTAATCGACATCAAAGCCACGCTATTAAACAAAACCAAAGACGCAGAAACCTTATTGCTGCAACAGTCTCGTGTTAACACTGAGCTGCAAGAAGGTTTGATGAAAACTCGCATGGTGCCATTCAGTCGCTTGGTGCCGCGTTTGCGTCGTATCGTGCGTCAGGTTGGCCAAGAACTTGGTAAGCAAGTTGAATTACACGTTAGCAACGCCGAAGGTGAAATGGATAGAAGCGTACTAGAGCGCTTAATCTCGCCACTTGAGCACATGTTACGTAACGCGGTTGACCACGGTTTAGAAAGCCAAGAAAAACGCGCGGCTGCTGGTAAATCTGAAACCGGTAACATCTATCTTGATCTTTCCCGTGATGGTGGTGACGTAGTGTTACGTCTTGCTGATGACGGTGCAGGTATTAATTTACAAGCGGTGCGTAATAAAGCCATCGAACGTGGTTTGTTAGAGGCGAGCGCAAAATTACCAGATCAAGAAATTTTACAATTCATCCTACAGGCTGGTTTTAGTACCGCTGAAAAAGTCACCCAGATTTCTGGACGTGGTGTGGGCATGGACGTTGTAAACAGTGAAATTAAACAAGTGGGCGGTACCGTTGTTATCGATTCACAAGAAGGCAAAGGCACTGAGTTTGTGATTCGCTTGCCGTTTACTGTATCGGTAAACCGTGCATTGATGACCAAAGTGGGCGAAGCCCTCTTTGCTATTCCGCTGAACAGTATCGAAGGTATTGTGCGTATTAGCGCGAAAAACCTATTAGAGTTATACAAACAAGATAAACCGGTTTACCACTATGGTGGCCGTGAGTACCAATTAGAATATTTAGGCAACTTGCTACGCGATGAAAATATCGTGCGTTTAGCCGATAACAATACGCCAATGCCAGTGGTATTGGTGCGTGGCTCGCAACCAGCAGCCATTCAGGTGGATACCTTAATGGGTTCACGTGAGATTGTGGTGAAAACCTTAGGCCCACAGTTTAACTCTGTACTGGGTGTATCAGGCGGTACCATTCTTGGTGACGGTAGCGTTGTTATCATTCTAGATTTGCCAAACATGATGCGTCATGTGAACAGCCTAGAATACAAACAGCATGTTGAGCTTGAGCATCAAGCTGAAGCACAACTTGAAAGCGCTAACGATGGCATAACCTCGGTACTGGTTGTGGATGACTCGGTAACGGTACGTAAAGTAACCACGCGCTTACTTGAGCGTAATGGCATGGAAGTTCGCACCGCCAAAGACGGTATTGAGGCACTTGAAGTACTGCAAGATCACATACCTGATGTGGTGCTTCTGGATATCGAAATGCCACGTATGGATGGTTTCGAAGTGGCCACGCAAATGCGTCACCACTCAGTACTGAAAAATGTCCCAATCATTATGATTACCTCCCGTACCGGTGATAAACATAAAGAGCGTGCCATGAGTATTGGTGTGAATGAATACCTAGGTAAACCATTCCAAGAAGACATCTTACTGGGTGCCATTAAAGAGATCACAGGTAAAGATCAGTGAGCGAACACCGTTCGTTGAAGCTAGCGGTGGTAGCAGAGGACTCATTACATATACATCGCCTTCGCAGAGCCATAGAGGACTTTGGCTGCGAAGTGATTAGTTTGAGCCCTCAAAGTCTACAACTTAAAGGCTTTGATTTAGACGTATCCGCTTGGCTTGTGGATCTGCGCGAAGATGACGAGCTACTTGATGCATTTTGTGAATTAGAGCAGCCGGTTTTATTGGGCTTTGAAGCAGCCCCTTCTGCACAAACCCCAGAATACCCTCGCTGGGAAAAACGCCTTTACGCCAAGTTAAAAAACTTAATCGGCAAAGACTTTATTACCGCGGGTAATACCCAAGCAAGCATCACCGCCATCGAACAACTGGCGCCACAATCTACCGCCATACCGTTACCTGAAAACTTAATAGGCGATAGTGAAAACCAAGCACAAAACGTATTTGTCATTGGCAGTTCACTAGGTGGCCCTGAAGCGGTTAAAGCGTTTTTAGATGCATTGCCAAAAGGTTTACCGGTTGGTTTTATTTATGGCCAACATATTGATGCTCAATTTGTACCAGTATTGGCTCAAGTGTTAGGTCGGCATGCGCATTTTAAATTACGCATTGCCCAGCAAGACTCAGTGATTCGTAACGGTGAAATGCTCATTGTGCCAGCGGATAAAGAAGTGGGTTTTCAGCAGGGCCAAGTACAGATTTATGATCGCCCATGGCCAGGACCTTATGGCCCATCGGTAGATCAACTTATTGTGAACACGTTAAAAGGTTTCCCTCAAGCTGGGGTGATATTATTTAGTGGCATGGGTAACGATGGAGCAGAAGCGGTATCTCAGTTGGATGCTAGTCGTACCCAAATTTGGGCGCAAAGCAGCGAAACCTGTGCCAGTGCCGCCATGCCAGATGCATCACGGGAAACCGGAGCGGTTAACTTTAGCGGCTCACCACAACAGTTAGCTCAACACTTAGTTGAACACATTAATCAATTAGAAACTCAACGCTTGGTGGATACCTCTCATGCAATCATTGACAAGTGACCAGCAAACTAACGAAGCCTTACCTTGTTTGTTAATACCAATGAAAGGTGGCCGAATTGTATTGCCTAACGTAACCATGGCAGAGCTTATTCCATATCAAGCGCCGCAAGCTACCTCAGCAGAAGCATCTTGGTTAGTAGGCGCCATTGAGTGGCGTGGCACCATGATTCCGGTGATTTCATACGAAGATTTTTGTGGTCAGCGCTCAGCACCACAAGGGCAAGATTTACGGGTCGCCGTGGTGAACGCACCAAATGGTGAATCCGGCAGTTTACGTTTTTTTGGTATCGTCACTCAAGGTATTCCAAGTTTGATCAAGCTCGAAGCGGCGGCCATTAAAGAAAACCAAAACAGCAATTTATTAAAAGGTCAAAAAATGGCGGTGACACTAGAAACCGGCCATGCGGTGATTCCTGATTTGGATATGATTGAGCAAGAGATTCTTGCACAGAAGTGGCAGTAGAATTTACGCTTAACGGGAGACGCTATATTAAATTGTAGGAACCCGCACCTGCGGGTGAATAGTATTAGATTGGAAAAACACGAGTCTGACGTTGATGGCATGTGTTTAAAGATAAAGCGGATATGTTGAAACATATCCGCTTTTTTATTGGGATCATTTTTAGTGCGTAGCTGATTAACTGCAAAACCGTTCGCAATGAGGAACGAGTGTGTCGAAGTGTGGTGTAGTTGTATGGGTCGTTTGTTAGCTAAAGCTCGATGGTTTTTCTTTTTCGGGGTTGCACCCCGGCCCCCGCTTCGCGGCTAACTATCCGCCAAGTCACCTTGTATATTTAATGAGACTTTTGTTGTTTGGCGGATAAATGCCGCATGTTGTTCTCGTTTCTAATTTTATATCAGGATTAAAATCGGAAATATTTAGAATGTGGGAAATGTACTTTTATAGATATGAGAAAGTAATGTTATGGCAGAATCAGTAGGATGGGTTAGATTGAGCGAAGCGAGATCGTAACCCATCAGTTAAATGTTGGGTTACATTCGTGCCTCATTAACCCAGCCTACGATAGATGCAGGGTTAAAATGGTTTCCGGCTCGCTCGCACCTAAGTCCGGAATGACGAATGAAAAACTTTTGACTTAAGTGTAACGAAAACTTTAGCTGCGTCTCCCGTCTCTCGTCTCTCGACACTGCTTCTAAAAATCGCCCCACTGACTTTGTAATAGCGTCACAGCCGTCAACGCGGCGGTTTCTGTTCTTAATACTCTTGGCCCAATTAATTTAGATTTAAAGCCATTATCACAAGCCTGTTCAATTTCATCTTGAGACAAACCACCTTCTGGGCCAATGGCAATAACCGCTGAGTTTACAGTTGCTGGTGTATTTTGGTTAGCGTGTCCTCTTGGGTCCAGCACCCATTTTTCATCGGCGTTTACACTACCAATCCAATCTTGAAACTTAACCACAGGGTTTAATACAGGTAATACATCACGGCCACATTGCTCACAGGCGCTGATGATGATGCCTTGCCATTGCTTGAGTTTTTTCTCCATGCGCTCAGCATTGAGTTTTACATCACAATGTTCTGTCCATAGCGGGGTGATTTCAGTGACGCCTAACTCAACAGATTTTTGAATCACCAGTTCCATTTTGTCGCCTTTTGAAAGTGCTTGGCCAACATGAATAGCAAGGGGGGATTCGTTTGAGGATGCCACTTTGTTGTTGATTTGTACGGTGACACGTTTTTTATCGCTGTGCTCAATCACAGCGTTAAAATGACATGAATCTTGGCCATTAAATAAAATGAGTTCACGGCCGGCCTGCATACGTAATACTTTGCCCACGTGGTTGGCAGCACTGTCATCTAGGTCAACTAGGGTTGCTTCAGTTAGGGACTGGGGGGTGTAAATTCGTGGGATGCGCATACTAGCCTGCGGTTCGTAAGATGTTAGACGAGAGACGTAAGAAGAGATGAATACATCTCTCATCTTACGTGTCACATATAAGGTATTTTATCTTGAATGGCTACCATCACAAAATGGGGCTTTTTCAGTGTCTTTGCATGCACATAAAAATTTAACCTCGGTTTTTTCAGCGGTAAATTTCATTGGCTGGTAGGGTGTGCCTTTATGGCTGCCATCACAAAACGGTTGGGTTTGACTGCGGCCACATTCACACCAAAAATACGTTTTACCGGCTTCTAGTTCGACTCTGATTGGTTGGCGCATGTTTTGTCCGTTAGATGTGATATGAGAGATGTAAGATGCGTGTGGCATGGAATATGAGAAAGGTAGATCCATCTCTCATCTTACATGCCACATCTTACGTATTACCAAAGACCTAAGTTTTTCCAAACATTCATGCATGGATCTGCTTGGTTTAACGTGTAGAAGTGCAAACCTGGTACGTCGTTTTCCACTAGGTCTTCACACATTTGTGTAATCACTTCTTCACCAAATTTGATGATGCTTTCACTGTCATCGCCATAGGCTTCTAGTTGCTTGCGAATCCAACGTGGGATTTCAGCACCACATGAGTCACTAAAACGGGCCAGCTTGGTGTAGTTAGTGATTGGCATAATGCCCGGTACGATTGGAATATCGATGCCCATGTCTTCACAACGATCTAAAAAGTAAAAGTAACTATCTACGTTGAAGAAGTATTGAGTAATGGCGCTATCGGCACCGGCATCTACTTTACGTTTGAAGTTTAAAAGATCTTGCTCAAAGTTTTTTGCTTGTGGGTGCATTTCTGGATAAGCCGCTACCTCTAGGTGAAAACGATCACCATGTTCGGCTTTGATTAGTTCAACTAATTCGTTGGCGTATTTTAGTTCGCCTGCACTGGCAGCCATGCCAGACGGTAAATCACCACGCAGTGCGACGATACGTTCGATATCGTTTTGTGCATAGTGAGTCAGTAAATCTTTGATGTTAGCTTTGCTTTCCCCAACACACGATAGGTGAGGCGCCGTTGAAATACCTTTGGCATTCATACCGGTGACGGTGCTAATGGTGTGGTCACGAGTAGAGCCACCGGCACCATAAGTTACCGAGAAGAAGTCTGGGTTCAGTGCCGCCAGTTTGTCGCGAGTGGCGAATAACTTGGCTGTACCTTCTTCCGTTTTAGTTGGGAAGAATTCAAAGCTTAAACGGAAATTGTCCATGATGATCTCGGCATTGGGTTTTAATTAACAGCATTTTAACTGTGTTAATTTTACATTCTACTATTAATTTCGTCAGAAGTCGGATGTCGGACGTCAGCAGCAAACGCGTCTGACGTCCAACCTCAGGCGGCCGACTTAGTACTTGTAGCTTTCAGGCTTGTATGGGCCGTCTACTGGCACGCTGATGTAATCCGCTTGCGCTTGAGTCAGCTTGGTTAACACGCCACCAAAACCTTCAACCATGTCTTTTGCGACTTCTTCGTCTAATTTCTTAGGTAAGATTTTCACATACACATTTTGAGCTTTTTCTGCTTCTGGTAAGTCAGCGAATTTTTTCTCATACAAATACATTTGCGCCAGTACTTGGTTAGCAAACGAGCCATCCATGATACGGCTTGGGTGACCGGTTGCGTTACCTAGGTTCACTAGACGACCTTCAGAAAGCAGGATCAAGTGATCATCGCTTGCTTTGTCGCGGTATACTTTGTGAACTTGTGGTTTAATCTCGTCCCACTCCCAATTTTCACGCATGAACGCAGTATCGATTTCGTTATCGAAGTGACCAATGTTACAAACGACCGCGCGGTTTTTAAGGGCTTGCAGCATGTTTTTGTCACACACGTTTACGTTACCCGTCGTGGTTACGATTAGGTCAGTGGTGCCGAGCAATTCTTTGTTGATGCCTTCAAGGGTGCCAGTGTTAACACCGTTAATGAAAGGCGAAACCACTTCAAAACCGTCCATGCAGGCTTGCATGGCACAGATTGGATCCACTTCGGTTACTTTTACGATCATGCCTTCTTGACGTAAAGAAGCCGCCGAACCTTTACCTACGTCACCGTAACCCACCACTAGGGCTTTTTTACCTGAAAGCAGGTGATCTGTACCACGCTTGATGGCATCGTTTAAAGAATGACGACAGCCGTACTTGTTATCGTTTTTCGATTTTGTTACCGCATCGTTTACGTTGATGGCAGGCACTTTTAGTTCGCCTTTTTCCATCATTTCTAATAGACGGTGAACACCGGTAGTCGTCTCTTCAGAGATACCATGGATGTCTTTTAGAAGTTGTGGGTATTTGTTGTGTACCATTTCAGTTAGGTCGCCACCGTCATCCAGAATGATGTTGGCATCCCACACTTTATCGCTACCCATTTCAGCTAAAATGGTTTGCTCGATACACCATAGGAATTCTTCTTCAGTTTCGCCTTTCCAAGCGAACACAGGAATACCCGCAGCAGCAATGGCAGCAGCAGCGTGGTCTTGTGTTGAGAAAATGTTACAAGAAGACCAGCGAACATCAGCACCCAAATCCACTAGGGTTTCGATTAAAACCGCAGTTTGAATGGTCATGTGAATACAGCCCATGATTTTCGCGCCGGCTAAAGGCTGTTCGTCTTTATATTTACGACGAAGGGCCATTAGTGCTGGCATTTCACCTTCGGCGATTTGAATTTCTTTACGGCCCCAAACGGCATCGCGTTCGAATTGTTCTGGGGTTTTGGCTGCAACTTTATAGTCTGTGAAACTCATTTTTTAGTCCTATGTCGGACGCCGGACGTCGGATGTCAGACGCTTAGGGATTAAGCGCATTAATGCCATGTACAGCGTTATTTACTTAAGCTTTGTATTAATTTATTCAGCATGGCAAACACCTGCTGGGTTAAGTCATCTAAGTCTTGATCGATTTTATAAAACCCTAATTGCTGAGCAATTAATAATTGGGTTTCAATTTCAGTTAGAGAGCCTCTGGCTAGATATAAAAATCGACAAAAATCTTTATCGCTACCTCGACCACTCCCCTCAGCAATATTTGACGGTACACTGACAGCGGCACGTCTTAATTGACTGGTTAAACCAAATTTTTCATTGTCGGGAAAGTGTTGCGTGCATTGGTAAATATGGTTTACCAGTAGCATAGCTTTTTGCCAAACAATGAGCTGTTGATATTTTCTTTTCATGGGCATCCTTGCCACATATTTAATCGTATTTTGTGCTTACAGCATTAGCGCAAGGCCTCGGACGTCTGGCTCCAGACATCCGACCAATTAAATGCCCGCTGCTTTTTTAAGCTCTTCAACTTTATCGGTACGTTCCCAAGTGAACGCAGTGAAGGTTTTGGTTTTTTCTTCGCCACGGTCAACATAGGTGTAAGACGTTTCAAATGGCTCACGACCAAAGTGTCCGTATGCCGCTGTGATTTGATACATCGGGTTTAATAACTCTAGCTGGTTTTGAATGGCGTATGGGCGCAAATCAAATACCGCACGAATCACTTTAGCCAGTTCGATATCAGTAAGTTTGCCCGTACCAAAGGTATTAACAGAAATAGATGTTGGTTGTGCGACACCAATGGCGTAAGACACTTGGATTTCACAACGATCAGCAAGTCCAGCCGCTACGATGTTTTTAGCCACATAACGCCCCATGTACGCAGCAGAGCGGTCAACTTTTGAAGGGTCTTTACCAGAGAATGCACCACCACCATGACGAGCCATGCCGCCGTAGGTATCAACGATGATTTTACGGCCAGTTAAACCCGCGTCGCCCACAGGGCCGCCGATTACAAAGTTACCGGTTGGGTTGATGTGGAATAACGTATCAGACGTTAACCAGCCATCAGGGAATACCGGTTTAATGATGTGCTCAAGCACTTCAGCGCGCAGCTCTTCTAATGAAATAGACGGGTCGTGCTGAGTGGATAATACAACGGCGTCTACTTTTGGTGAGTCGCCTTCATAGTTAATGGTCACCTGAGATTTTGCATCAGGGCGTAACCAAGGCAAGGTGCCGTTACGACGCAGTTCAGACTGACGCTGTACTAATAAATGCGCATAGTAAACCGGAGCCGGCATTAGGTTAGGGGTTTCGTTGGTGGCATAACCAAACATTAAACCTTGGTCGCCAGCACCTTGGTCTTCTGGCTTAGCGCGGTCAACACCTTGGTTAATGTCGACAGATTGCTTGCCAATACCGTTAAGTACGGCACAAGTGGCGCCGTCAAAACCCACGTCTGAGCTGTTGTAGCCAATGCCTGTGATGACGTCACGCACGATGTCTTCAAGATCCACATAACAAGAGGTTGTCACTTCGCCCGCCACAACCGCCATACCGGTTTTTACGAGAGTTTCAACCGCTACACGGGCGTATGGATCGCGAGCGATGATGGCATCTAATACGGCATCACTGATTTGGTCGGCTACTTTATCTGGGTGGCCTTCGGATACGGATTCCGATGTAAAAATAGAATATTCGCTCATGACATTCTCCTAAATGATTGTTCTTGTTCTAACGTTTTTTAAATAATTGAATTTGGATTTGAAATCCGTTGCGTAAACCAACAAATACCTGATGTTGGTGAGTCAATCCTGCTTCGCGGGCCCAGTGTTTGATCTCTTCTGGGTCGAGCCCTAACCACACATCGCCACAACTTTCTTTTACCCAGCTTTGGTCGTGTGGACATAAATCGGTAATCAATAGATAACCATTTTGATTTAATAACGTTGCACAGGTGGTTAACACCTCTGCTGGCGCTGGTATATGGTGCAGCACCATATTAAATGCCAATAAATCCACAGTGATACTACGGCTCAGAGCATCAAGTGGTTCGCCCAATACGAACTCTATGTTGGTTAAAGGGCAATGCTGTTTTGCTAATTCCAACATGGCTGGCGAATTATCTAAGGCATATACCTTGGTAAAACGCTCACTTAATGGTTTTAAAAAGCCACCTTTGCCTGGGCCCACTTCCATGGCTTGAGCCGTGTTGGCAAGCTCTATGGTTTTTAAGACTTCTTCAAGGCTTTCAGCGTAATGCTCGTATCCGGCAATTAAGTCCGTGACCTCGGTAAACTTACCGGCGTGTTTTTCAAAAAATAGTTGGCTTTGCTGTGCGCGCTCTGCGTAGATATTGGCTAAGCCTTGTTCTAAGTCTGCATGCCAGGTCATTGCGTCAATGGCGTTAAAAATACTGCTTCTGACCGCATCAAGGGTGGCACCATTTAATAATGTGCGACGGTAAAAAATCGAATTCCCCTCGCGGCGCGTGGTGACTAATTGCGCGCTGGCTAAAATCTTAAGGTGATGGCTCATGCGCGACTGGCTCACATTAAAAATATCGGCCAGCTCTAATACACCAAATGAGTCTTGCTCTAATAATTGCAGAATCTGTAAGCGCAGGCTGTCACCTGTGGCTTTGTTCAGCAGGGCAAGGTTATCGATGTTTGTGCTTGGGTCAGTAACAGGCACGCAGCACACCTAATGATTAACAGGTTGGCTAAGGTATCACTCTGGGTTGGATATGCCAATATCTATATTAAAATATTTTGATATAGGTTTTGGCGGCTTAATAGCCCACTGGAATGGCTGTGGGGAAGGGTAGCAGCTGGCTTATGCGTTATGGGTATAACTAAATGTCATTATCTTGGGTGTTAAGTGTGTGATATACATCAAGTTATGCCGGTAAAGGCCGATAATAAAAATAACAACAGAGGGATCGCCATGAACAAGAAAAACGCAATGAGCATTTTATTTTTCGCCAGCTTTTTAGCCATGGTTTTAGTGGGAATGGTGTATTTACAGCCCGAGAAACCACAACCGCAAACCGCTGAATATGACCTGCGTGGTTTCCCTGCGTTACCCAGTGAGCGTCAGTAACACCGCGCCCAGATGATGGACCGTAAGGACATAAAAAACGCCTCTGTTGAGGCGTTTTTTATGTGTGATGCAAATTAAAAGGTCAGCAGTTTGGGTTTGTACATTCTAAGGTTTGGCATGGTCATGCCAATGCTTGCGTTGATGTAGGTTGGGTCTGTCACGGTGTAACGACGCCCGTTTAGCTCCCAGCTGTCACCCGCGGTTTTGCCGTTTAAGGCAACCGCCGCCGCTATGTGCCCAGGGTAATCTAATAAAACCACTTCCAGTTTAAGTAATCGTTTTACCAGCCATGCAAATAACGCGGCGCGATCTTCACAATCGCTATATGGGTAATGCAGAGTTTCTACTGGGTATAAGTAGTTTTCTTCGCGGAACTGTTGCTCATCGGTTTTGTATTCAAATGCAGTTTGCACAAAGCGTAATAATAAATTCACAGCGTCTTGCTCGCTTTTACCCGTTACCAGCGGCGTAAGTTGCAGAAGTAATTCGTCAGCCGTGCTTTGTGGTAAACCTTCGTGGGCATATTGGCTAATGGCCAATTGTGGGGTGGTTTTTGCCAGCTCTATTTGGCCAAGGTCGTAATGCAATTTGATGTTGTGGGTTTGCCCTTGGTATTGAAAGCTCAAGTCTTTTTGCTGGATGTTATCCGATGCTAATAACTGCTGGTTATGATCAAAATCCAGAATTGTGCTGGCTCCTGAGTGTTTGCCATCATAGGTATAAGCACGACCTGTACTGAGTTTTTCACCATCAAGGCTGACTGCATAAAAGCGGGTGCCACTAAAAGTAAAGTAAGTGACACCAAATAAAGCTTGCTTGGATGGCATCAGCAAAAATGCGTTTTGGTTAAACGCCACACGAGCATTAAAGCCTGCTTTGACTAATAAATACCAAGTGGTCAGTTGTTGAGCGTTACGCCCAGACACGCCCAGGGCTTGCACGTAATGATGAAATAAAACTGCCGTGCCCCAAGGGTTGAGGTTGAGGTGTTTAGCGCTGGTGGTTAAATCATTAACGATTTTATCGTGGGGATGGCTGGCCAGTGCAGCGTAAAAATCAGCAATGTTGTCGCTGCTCATTTTACCGCTCAAGTTTTGTTTGAGCTGATTGTCTTCCGCTAAATTTAGGGTGTGGCCAAATAAGTTGACCTCAACAGTATTGCTAACAGGCTTAGGTTTAACAGGAGCTGGCTTTGGCGCTGGCTTGGGTTTAACGACGACAATAGGCTCAATTACTGGGGTGCGATCGGCAACAGGTTTGTCATCTTGTGGTTTTGGCGCTTTTGGTAGTAATGTCGGCTTGGGTTTTGTATCTAATACAACCGGTTTTTTGACCTCAACCGCTTTCCATTGTTGTTTTAAAAAGCCTAAAAAGGCTTTGTCTTCAGCGTCCATGTAATCTTGAAACGCTTGTTTGGCGTCACTCATATCCATGGCGTTTTGTTTGAGCCATTCATCGTATTCACTATCGGCAAATGTCATGGTGCTGATAATACTGAGTAGGCCGAGTACTGCTGGGTATTTCATGTGCATTCCTTCGTTATTTTTATTCCTGTGCTAACACTGACTGATTCTAAGATGAAAAGCCAGATATGATCCCATCCTTCATTGATGAATGGGCTATTCTCAGGGATAATACGCCCCCTTAATTATTGTGCCTAGCAGTGAGCCTTTGCTTACTGCCTTAAAAAGATCAAATAGATCAGGAGTCTCCATGACAGACCGTCGTCAGCTGGCCAACGCGATACGTGCATTGAGTATGGATGCCGTGCAAAAAGCAAAATCCGGCCATCCAGGTGCCCCAATGGGTATGGCGGACATTGCTGAGGTTCTATGGAATGACCATATGAACCACAACCCAGCGAATCCAGATTGGTTTGACCGTGACCGTTTTGTGCTGTCTAACGGCCATGGTTCTATGTTGATTTACTCTCTATTACACCTAACCGGTTATGAGTTAAGCATTGAAGACCTTAAGCAGTTCCGTCAAATGCACTCAAAAACCCCAGGTCACCCAGAATACGGTTATGCACCGGGTATCGAAACCACCACAGGCCCATTAGGTCAAGGTATCGCTAACGGCGTGGGCATGGCACTGGCTGAAAAAGTATTAGCCGCTCAATTTAATAAACCAGGTCACGACATTGTTAACCACAATACCTATGTATTCCTAGGCGATGGTTGCATGATGGAAGGTATCTCTCACGAAGCGTGTTCACTGGCCGGTACATTAGGTCTTGGTAAATTAATCGCGTTTTACGATGACAACGGTATTTCTATTGATGGTGAAGTAGAAGGCTGGTTCACTGACGATACGGTTAAACGTTTTGAATCTTACGGCTGGCAGGTGATTCCTGCGGTTGATGGTCATGATTCAGCGGCACTAGAAGCGGCGATCCAAGCCGGTAAAGCAGAAGCCAACAAACCAACTCTTATTTGCTGTAAAACCATCATCGGTTTTGGCTCGCCAAACAAAGAAGGCAAAGAAGACTGCCACGGCGCGCCACTAGGTGACGACGAAATTAAACTAACCAAAGAGCGTTTAGGTTGGAATCACGGTGCATTTGAAGTACCTGACGATGTATACGCTGGTTGGAGCGCAAAAGAAAAAGGCGCAGCCAAAGAAGCCGCTTGGAACGAAAAATTCGCAGCTTATGCTAAAGCCTTCCCAACAGAAGCGGCTGAATTTACCCGTCGAATGAAAGGTGAGCTACCAGCTGACTTCTCTGCAAAAGCCGATGCCTTTATTCAAGAATGCCAAGCAAAAGGCGAGAGCATTGCATCACGTAAAGCTTCTCAAAACGCCATTTGTGAATTGGCCCCTGCGTTGCCTGAAATTCTAGGCGGCTCTGCTGACCTTGCCGGTTCTAACTTAACACTTTGGCCACAAGCGAAAGGTATTGAAGCCAAAGACGCCTCTGGTAACTACGTTTTCTACGGTGTGCGTGAATTTGGTATGAGCGCCATCATGAACGGTGTCGCCTTGCACAAAGGTTTTGTAGCCTACGGTGCAACCTTCTTAATGTTCATGGAATACGCACGTAACGCCATTCGTATGGCAGCATTAATGCAGCAGCGTGCCATTCACGTTTACACACATGACTCTATTGGTCTGGGTGAAGATGGTCCAACTCACCAACCAGTTGAACAGCTAACTAACCTGCGTACCACGCCAAACCTAAACACATGGCGTCCATGTGATGCGGTTGAATCCGCGGTTGCTTGGAAAAACGCCGTTGAACGTGCCGATGGCCCAACCGCCATGATTTATTCTCGTCAAGGTTTGCCACACCAAGATCGCACCGCCGCTCAAGTGGCAGACATCAACAAAGGTGGTTACATCCTTAAAGATGCCGCCAACGCAAAAGCCATCATCATCGCCACCGGTTCTGAAATTGGCTTGGCCATGGATGCCGCTGCTGCACTTGAAGCCAAAGGCACACCTGTGCGTGTGGTTTCAATGCCATGTGCTGAAATCTTCTGTAAACAAGATGCTGCGTACATTGAATCTGTATTGCCAGCGGCTATTACTGCCCGTGTTGCAGTGGAAGCGGCCCATAAAGATTACTGGTACAAATTTGTTGGCCTAAACGGCGCGGTTGTGGGCATGGATACCTTTGGTGAGTCAGCGCCGATTGCGGACTTGATGAAGCATTTTGGCTTTACCGTGGACGCAGTAGTTGCCGCAGTAGAAGGCGTACTGTAACGCTGTTGTCAGTCAGGCGTCTGGTGCCGGACGTCTGACGCAAAGATTTCAAAGCGTCTCAATGGGGCGCTTTTTAATGGAAGTGTAAATAGCGTCTGTCGTCCGACGTCTGACTGGGAAAATCATGTCACTAAAAATTGCAATCAACGGTTTTGGTCGTATCGGGCGCTGTGTCCTGCGGGCCATCTATGAGCGCAATTTGCAAAATGACATTGTCATTGTGGCCATTAATGAGCTGGCGGATTGTGAAACCATTAGCTACATGCTGCGTTACGACAGCACTCATGGTCGTTTTCCGTTTGATGTGTCGGTGGAAAAAGATGTATTAAGCATCACGGATGGTCAAGGCGTTGCGCGTCATATTCAAATTTTGCACGAAGCAGAAATTGAAAATTTGCCTTGGAGAAATTTAAACGCAGATGCCGTTTTAGAATGTACGGGTCAGTTTAAAAACCAAGAACAATTGCAACCTCATTTAGATCAAGGCGCAAAAAAAATATTGTTAAGTCAGCCTGGTGAGTCGGATGTGGATTTCACCTTGATTGCCGGTGTAAACCAAAACGATTTAACAGCGGATCATAAAATTGTGTCAGTAGGTTCGTGTTCGACCAATTGTGTATTGCCTGTGATGGCGATTTTAGATGAACAATTTGGTATCGAAAGTGGCGTGAGTACCACCATTCATTCGGCTATGAGTGACCAGCCTGTGATTGATGCGTATTCCAGTGATTTACGTCGTACCCGTGCTGCTGTTGCCAGTATTATTCCGGTGGATACCGCCTTACCAAAAGGTATCGCCCGTATCATGCCGCATTTAGATGGCTGCATTGAAAGTTTGCATTTACGTGTGCCCACATTAAATGTGTCGGCTATGGATTTAACCTTGCAGTTAAAAAATAAAATCACGGCTGAGCAAATTAATACATTATTAAAACAACACAGCTTAGCCGACTTAAAAGGTTTAATTGGTTTTAGTAATGAGCCCCATGCGTCGGTGGATTTTAATCACGATGCACGCAGCGGTGTAATCGATGGTACGCAAACTCGAGTAAGCGGTGAACGCTTATTAAAGTTATTAATTTGGTTTGATAACGAATGGGGATTTGCCAATCGCATGGTGGATGCGTTGCAGCAAGGTGCCTTTAAACAGAATTTGTAGTTTTGTGTCGGATGTCTGGAGTCGGACGTCGGATGCAAAATATATTAAGTAAGATTTCAATAGTTAAAAATTCATATATAAAAAATTAAAAGCGTTATTGAGGAAGCTAATACAAGGCAAAAAAATTGAGAACACCGGAGCTTAGCGTGCTAAGTGAGGATTTCGAAAATATTTTTTAACGCAGTAGTAGCGACGTAAATAGCTTTTACTCAGGAGAGATAATATGACTGTACTACGCATGGCCGACCAAAATCTTAAGGGCAAACGCGTTTTAATTCGTGAAGATTTAAACGTGCCGGTTAAAGATGGCAAAGTCACTTCCGATGCACGTATTCGCGCGTCATTGCCAACTATTAAACTGGCTCTTGAAGCTGGCGCAAAAGTAATTGTTATGTCTCACCTTGGCCGTCCAACTGAAGGCGAGTACGAAGAAAAATTCTCCATGCAGCCTGTGGCTAATTACCTAAGCGACGCCCTAGGTAAAGACGTACCTGTGATCAAAGATTTTGCTGCGGGCATAGACGTAGCCGATGGCGAATTAGTATTACTAGAAAACGTACGCTTTAACAAAGGCGAGAAAAAAGACGAAGACGACCTAGCCAAAGCTTACGCTGCACTTTGTGATGTGTTTGTGATGGATGCATTTGGTACGGCCCACCGTGCGCAAGCCTCTACTCATGGTGTAGCCAAGTTTGCACCAATTGCTTGTGCTGGCCCGTTATTAGCTGCTGAGTTAGATGCGCTGGGTAAAGCATTAGATAAACCTGAGCGCCCATTGGTTGCAATCGTAGGTGGCTCAAAAGTTTCGACCAAACTTGAAGTACTAGAAAGCCTATCTGATATTTGTGATCAAATCATTGTAGGTGGTGGTATCGCCAATACGTTCTTGGCAGCGGCTGGCAAACCAGTGGGTAAATCTTTATATGAAGAAGATTTAGTACCACAAGCAAAAGCCCTAATGGAAAAAGTATCCATTCCTGTACCCACTGATGTTGTGTGTGCAAAAGAATTTGCGGAAAGCGCAGAAGCCACTTTGAAATCGGCGGATGATGTTTTAGCCGATGACATGATTTTTGATATTGGCCCTGATTCTGCGAAAGCATTAGCGGCGCAATTAAAAGAAGCCAAAACCATTATTTGGAACGGCCCAGTTGGTGTATTCGAATTTGACCAATTTGGTGAAGGCACCAAAGCCCTTTCTTTGGCCATTGCCGAAAGTGCTGGTTTTTCTATCGCTGGGGGCGGCGACACTTTAGCGGCTGTGGATAAGTACGATATCGCCGATAAAGTTTCTTACATTTCAACCGGTGGTGGTGCGTTCCTTGAGTTTGTTGAAGGTAAAGTATTACCAGCCGTAGCGATTCTAGAAGAACGCGCTAAGTAATCAGTCGGACGTCTGGTGTCAGACGTCGGGCGCGGGTTAAGATATAGGCATTATGTTGATCTTAATCTAATAGATTTAAAAATTCGTTCGGGGCGGACTTAATAACAGCATACGTCTGACCCCAGACTCCAGACTTTAAATAGAGGACACACACATGGCACTTATTTCCCTACGCCAAATGTTGGATCACGCAGCCGAATACGGTTATGGCGTGCCAGCGTTCAACGTAAACAACTTAGAGCAAATGCGTGCCATCATGATGGCGGCGGATCTAACGGATTCTCCGGTTATCGTGCAGGCGTCTGCCGGTGCCCGTAAATATGCTGGTGCGCCTTTCTTGCGTCACCTGATTTTGGCGGCCATTGAAGAATTCCCTCACATTCCAGTATGTATGCACCAAGACCACGGTGCGTCGCCAACGGTTTGTCAGCGTTCTATCCAGCTAGGTTTTTCATCAGTGATGATGGACGGCTCTTTGGGCGAAGACGGCAAAACGCCAATGTCTTATGAGTACAACGTCGATGTGACTCGTCGCACGGTTGAAATGGCGCACGGTTGTGGTGTGTCCGTTGAGGGTGAGCTAGGTGTGTTAGGTTCTTTAGAAACCGGTCAAGCGGGTGAAGAAGATGGCGTGGGCGCGGAAGGTATTTTAACTCACGATCAAATGCTAACCGACCCAGAAGAAGCGGCAGATTTTGTTAAGCAAACCGGTGTTGATGCACTAGCCATTGCATGTGGTACCTCTCACGGTGCTTACAAGTTCACTCGTCCACCAACGGACGATATTCTAGCGGTTGACCGTATTAAAGAAATCCACAAGCGTATTCCAAATACTCACCTTGTGATGCACGGCTCGTCTTCTGTGCCGCAAGAGTGGTTAGCCATCATCAATGAATTTGGTGGTGAGATTCCAGAAACTTACGGTGTGCCGGTTGAGCAAATCGTTGAAGGCATCAAACACGGTGTACGTAAGGTTAATATCGATACGGATTTACGTTTAGCCTCTACTGGTGCGATCCGTCGTTTCTTGGCTGAAAACCCAAGCGAATTTGATCCACGTAAATATCTAGCGGCCTCTGTTAAAGCCATGCAAGAAATCTGTGTGGCGCGTTACGAAGCATTTGGTACTGCTGGTAATGCGTCTAAAATCAAAGCATTGTCTTTAGATGCTATGTTTGATCGTTATCAGTCGGGTGAACTTAACCCTCAAGTTAAGTAATTCACGCTTTAGTGATTGAATAACAAAAACGCCTGCAACTGCAGGCGTTTTTGTTTATGGTACATAAAAAAAATAAGACTCATATTATGGCCGAAGAAATTCAATGGGATTTAGTCAATCCGTTTTTAATGACCATTACCGTCAAAGCTGATGAAACCGATCGTCTGGGTCATACAAATAATCAAGTGTATTTAAAGTGGCTTGAGCAAATCAGTTGGCAGCATGTTGAATCGTTGGGCATGGACTGGGCCATGCATGAACGCCTCTCACGGGCCATGGCCATTACTCGCACAGAGATTGATTACCTTGCAGCTTCTTATGACGGTGATGAGTTGTTATTAGCGACTTGGATTGATAAAAGTGATCAGCGCTTAACGTCTTCGCGTCGCTTTCAGTTGGTTCGTTTAAATGATCATAAAACCATTATAAAAGCCCAATCGTTTTATGCGTGTATTGATTTAAAATCGGGCCGCCCTGCTCGTATGCCCAAAGAATTTGTGAAGGTACATGCAAAGGCCATATCAGCCCATTGTCTTAAGCAATAATGTTCATTAAGTTGCAAGAATACTGGGCTAAACTTAACTCAGATGTATCAAGGATTTGAGAGTACACAGATGAATCAAGCAGGCATTGAAATGAAATGGACCCCAGAGCAAGTACGAGGGCAAATACCGCCTTTGAGTATGGAGCTGCTTGGCAAAGACATGCCTGACTTAATCAATGTTTATAATCAATATTATGGCTTAGATCTAGAGACAAAATTCATTGGATTACAGCATGTGGTCGGCACGTTTGACGCAGCCGAATTTAATATAAGTGGTCATTTATTTGCCTTGCCTGAGGCAAAAGGCACAGTGTTATTGGTACACGGTTATTATGATCATGTTGGGATCTACAATCACATTATTGAGCACTGCTTATCTCAGGGTTTTAATGTGTTTAGTTATGATTTACCCGGCCATGGGTTAAGCAGTGGCGAGCGCGCCGCCATTGATTCGTTTCGACAGTATGATCAGGTGTTTTGCGCGGCACTTGATTGGGTGCAAACAGCCCTGCCTGAGCCATTAGTTGTCATAGGGCAAAGCACCGGTGGGGCGGTGATTATTAATTATTTATTGAGCCGTGGCATAAATAAAACCAATAGCCCATTTGCCAATATCTTTTTAATGGCGCCGTTAGTGCGCCCTGTTGATTGGAAACTATCTAAGTTGTTTTACTATTTAGCCCGCCCGTTTGTGAAGCAGCTTAAAAGAGAATTTGCACAAAACTCCCATAACTTGGACTTCTTGTCCTTTATCAGTACCTCTGACCCATTGCAGCCATTGTTTTTAAAAACGAATTGGGTGGGAGCCTTGAAAAAGTGGATAAAGTTTATTGAGGCGAGTGAACCGGTGGATTTAAACATTCATGTCATTCAAGGTACGCAAGATGGCACGGTGGACTACCGCCACAACATGCTGGTATTAGAAGACAAATTCACAGGTTTTGATGTGACGTTTGTAGAGCAAGGCCGTCATCATCTTGCAAACGAAGAACCGATCAAATTACAGCAAGTATTAGCGGCCATGACGCCGTTGATTTAACCGCAGTGGGTCAAACCTAGTACTTGCTATCAATAATCGCTAAACTGCTGCCCTAATAATAATTTTAATAAGAAATTCATGGAGCGAAGTAGTTATGCTTAGGTCGTTAAAATTTATATCACTGCTGTGTATCAGTGTGTGGCTGGTGGGCTGTGCCACCTACGGGCAGGATGTTCGAAAAGGCTTAGATCTGACTCAGCAAGGCCAATATAAAGAGGCCGCCGGTGCCTTTGAAAAGGCATTGGACCCCCAAGGCGATGATCGCCTGCTTTATTACACTGAGCTTGGCATGGTGTATCACCTTGCCGGCGATTATGAAAAATCCAATCGTTTACTAGAAACCGCAGAACGTATATCAGAAGATTTATACACTAAACGTGTCAGTGACATGCTCACCACCGCCATGACGAACCCTCGCCAAGGGCCGTATCGCGCGGCTAATTTCGAACGCGTCTTCATCAATTATTATAAAGCTCTTAACTATATGATGCTGGCGCTTGATAGCGGTGATGCAAAAATGCGTGAACGTTCTTTAGAAGGGGCACGCATTGAAAGCCGTCGCATGGATATGGTGTTAAGTGACATCGAAACCCAAAAGGGCAGCTATCAAGAACAAGCGGATCGTGAGAAGTCCATGTTCTCAAAACTCATGCGTATCTTTAATGCTTTATCGGGTGAAATTATTGATCGCGATAAAATCGTTTATCGCAATGACGCATTTGGTCATTACCTTGCGGGCATGATTTATGAGCAATATAAAGAATATGATGATGCTCGTGTGGCGTATCAAAAATCAGCTTCTCTATATGAAGACGGTTATCAAAAACAATATGGCTTAAAGTCAGAGATGACCGAGCAAGCTTGGTTTGACACCATTCGCATGATGCAAAAAGCGGGCGGCTGGCGCAACGAGTGGCCGCAACTAAGCCAAAGTAAATTAAGTAAAGATAAACGCCAATTATTAAAAGATTTTAATGAAATGGGGCACTTGGTGGTTCTTGAGCACACAGGCTTAGTGCCTGAGCGTGACGAGATGAACATGTTATTAACCGCTGACCCTAATACTCGCCAAGTGGTGATTAATCCAATTTTAACCGGTGACCCAAGTCGCCAGCTTGACCAGCGTTTTTGGTTTTATGCGCTTTATGCTGATAAAGGCATTACCGATTTAATCAGTGCTGTATACGAAGGGCGAGTCATTCCTGCACTGCTGCAATACTCAATGGTTAAACGAGAGTACTTGGGCCCATTATGGGACGTTGCCGACGGTCTGGGTTTGGTTGAAGTCATGAGACAAGGTATGCGTATCACGGTGCCATATTATCGCGTGACTTCTTATTCCGGTGCTCGTGACTCTAGTTTGAATGTTGGTGGGTCAGAATACCCTTTAATTTCAGGACAGTCGGTGGCTCATTTAGCGGTACAGCAGCAATTATTGGATGCCAGTGTTGATATTCAAGAAGCCATGGCCCGTGAAGCATTTAAGAATTTAACCGCTGCTCAAGCGGCTTCTGTGGGCGGTGATGCTGGTGCCGTACTTGGCTTTTTAGGCAAGATAGCAGCCAATGCAACCTCAGCGGCCGAAACGCGCAACTGGTTACTGCTACCTGATCAAATTAAAGTGACCCGTATTCCTTTAAGTGCTGGTACTCATACCGTGACCCTAAACAGTGAGCCGGCAAAAGGGCAAAAACAAACCCAAACAAAACAAGTAGAAATTAAGCCTGGTGAGATGACACTGTGGAAAGTCAGAACTTTTCCGGTGAAAGCTAATCAGACCACTCAACAAGTGGGTTTATAGTGTCAAGTGCACTAAAATAAAGACCGATATAATTTGAACATCAAGAAGGAAGCAACGATGAAAAAAGTAGTAACGTATGCCGTAATGGCGGGTTTATGCGCAACCTTATTAAGTGGTTGTGGTGGCACCCGTGTGAATCGCGTAGATGCTAATCAAGAGATTGCGCTGACAGACAAGTGGAATGATAAAGACTCACAACTTGTGAGTGAAGAAATGATTGGTGACATGCTGTCATTTCCATGGATCCGTGATTTTAAAAGCAATAACGGTGGTGATAAACCAACGGTGATTATTCAACGTGTTCGTAACAAGAGCCATGAACATATTTCAGCGGATACATTCTTAAACGATCTAAAACGCGCCATTATTCGCAGCGGCGATGCTCGCTTTGTGGCCAGCGCTGATGAACGATCTGATGTGCGTGATGAGCGTGCCGATCAAGAATTAAATGCTAAAAAAGCAAAGGCCATGGGTAATGAAACCGCTGCAGACTTTGCATTATCAGGAAGCATTAATTCGTTTGTTGATCAGTTAGATGGTGATCGTGTGACCACGTATCAAGTGGATCTTAAATTGATCAACATGGAAACCAATGAAGAAGTATGGAACGGTCAGAAAAAACTGAAAAAGCTACAAGAAAAATCTAGCTACGGCTGGTAATTATTGATTCAGTGGTTTCATAAAAACAACCCTTCAAGGTAGAAGTGTATGCGTTTAATGGTCGCCGTTGTGACGGCAAGTTTATTGCTAACGGCTTGTGTTGGTAATCCAAGCAAGAAACAAACAGATACCACCCCGCACTGGGTGGTTGATGAACCCGTACAAGGTGGCCACGTATATGGTGTGGGCAGTGCTCCAGTTTATGGTGATGCTGCTCGCGCCCTTCAACAGGCTCAAGATGCTGCTCGCGTGACGATGATTCAAAAATTGAAAGTGACGGTGTCGGGTACCTTGTCGGTGGATACACAAGAGGTGCGTCAAACGGGTCAGCAAACTCAATTGATGAAAACCGTACGCAATACCATTAGCAGCACCATTCCTAATGCTGAATTAGACAATGTAGTGGTTGAAGAAAATTTTGTAGATAAGCCAAACAAAGTAGCCTACAGCTTAGTACATCTAGATCGAATCAAAGCGGCGAGTAAATTGCGTCAGCGCATTAATGATCTTGATATGCAAATTACCGCATTGAATGATAAGACTTCAACTAATCAAGACACATTAAAACAATTGCAAGGTTTGATGCCAGCTCTTAAGTGGTTTGAACAACGTCAGCGCCTGTCTGAGCAAATGCAGTTGGTGGATGTAAATAACCGCAGCGTAACAAAAGATGAGATGTTGGTGGCGGTTGAAGATCGTATCAAATCATTATTCGATGCCTTAGTGGTTAATTTGATCCCAAGTAATTCTGATGGCAGTAAAATGCGTGATGGCTTGGTGGAATCATTGACGGATTTAGGATTGCGCATTAGTGGGCAGTCTCCCCACTTAACATTTCGTTATGCTGCTACGTTGCGTCCTGTAGAAAAAGCAGGTCGATTTATCGTGTTTGCTTCTGGCAAGGTGAGTATTGAAGATGCCAACGGACGTACATTAAGCAGTTTTACCCGTGAAGCAAAAGGGGTAAGTGCGGCCTCAGGTGAGCAAGCTGAATATAAGGCGGTTCAAGGTTTAGCTGAAGTGCTTGGTCAAGAATTAGCTAAAAGCTTTGTGAGTAAAATTGATTAATTAGAATTATTTTATGATTTTTAAGAAACCGTTATCGCAAGATAGCGGTTTTTTTATGCCGTTATTTTAGTTGTTATCAGGAAACTGTAATCGAATTTTTTGAAATTCAGGCATGAGCTGTAATGCTAATTCAACAAGATTTGGGTCAAACTGTTTGCCGGATCCTTTTTTTAAAAAATCAATGATTTCATTATTTGAAAAAGCAGGACGATAAGCTTTGTGACAACCAAGCGCATCAATAACATCTACGACACTGACAATGCGGGCCATCAAATCAATTTCTTCGCCTTTTAATTGCTTAGGGTGGCCTGAGCCATCCCAATGTTCATGGTGTTGAGCCGCAATTTGACTGGCCATTTTAAGTACCGGTCTGCCCGATTTATATAAAATATTCGCGCCAATCTCGGTGTGCTGGGCCATGATGCGTTTGTCAGACTCATCATATTGGGTTTGCTTAGTCAGAACATGGTCAGGAATGCCGATGGTGCCGATGTCGTGTAACGGGGCAGCTAATTTGAGGCGTTCACAGGTATTTTCATTAATCCCCGCTGCTTGTCCTAATAAAAAAGCCATCTTGCTTACTCGGCGCACATGATTACTTTCGTCAGGGATTCTGCGTTCAATGGTTTCACTTAAAACGTAAACCAGTTCTTGCCGACTTTGTCGAATGGCTTCTTTTTGCGTTAAGTTGTTATGGGTAATAGCGACGCACTTAGTATAAATATCTAACAAGTGACAGCCCATTTTATTTAATTTTGCATTAGGCCGAACATACAAAAGGTTTTCGCCAGTGGCCTGAATATTGTAATAGCCAATATAAACTTCTTCATTATGAATACTGCTTTGTTCGGATTTTGCTTGATCAAAATATTCAGTAATTTCATCAGGGAGCTGAGCGTCGCGAGAATGCTCCAGCAGTTGTTTGATCTTGCCTGTGGCCGCTAATATGGCATAACGCTGTTGTAAACTTTTGGCGGCGACGGCATCTACCGGTGTATGGGTACAAACGGCCTCGGCTTCTAAATTTAATAATGTCCCAATTTCTTCCAAAACGGCGCTGGCAAATACGGGCAGCTGATGGGTGTCGACAATTTTAGAAGTGGCTTCAATTAGGTTATATAAACCTTGTCTGTTAGCTTTTATGGTTTGAATGTCCCGATAACTGCGTAGGCCGCTATAAAGCAAGGTGCGAAGTTTGGTGGACGTGAGTTCAGTTTTGTTTTTGTAGTCATTGATGTCGTATTTTTCAATGACGGTTTCTTCTGGGGCCTGACCAGGTTGCCCCGTTCTTAATACTAAACGTATGTCTTTATCTTTTAATTCATCACGAATGTATTTAACCAAACGCAGACCCGCGTCATCGGTTTCCATCACCACATCAACAAGGGCTAAGGCGAAGGGTGGTTCATTATCAAGTAACTGCTTGGCTTCTTTCATGGAGTAGGCGTGAAAAAGCTCGGCTTCAGCATGATCAAAGCTGCACGCACCTAGAACTAAAGACGTAACTTTGTGAACTTGTTCCTCATCATCAACGATTAATATTCGCCATTTAGGGTGGCTAGATCGTGACGGCAGGCTGGTTTGCTCAGGTGCGTCATCTTCCCCAAATAATAGATCTGAATCTGACATGCTGACTCCTTGTTTATTATCAGTTTAGACGCATCTTTGGAGTCTGCTGCTACTCTTAGTAGAGAAAGTATGTTTTTTTGCCTGTGGGGCTTAGTTTGAATGACGTTTATGGACATTTAAGAGGGCATCAATGAGGCAGTGGTATGCCCGTCTAGGCTTTGGTGCCAAAATCCAGCTCACCATTAATATCGTCAGTATCAGTGTGTTGACGTTAGCGATTGTGGTTATTGGGCTAGGATTTTATGGCGAGTTTAAACGCAATCTTGAACACCGGGTGCTGCAAAAAAGTAATCTACTTGCAGATGCAGCTGCCGTGGGAGTTGTGTTTGATCAACCGGAATCTGTGAATATGTTACTCAGCTCACTCACTGTGGATGAGGGGGTGAAAACTGCCATCGTCTATAAGAAATATGGCCCAGCAGATTATCGGTACTTTTCTCATTATGAAAAAGAAGGCTTAAAGCAAACGGACTTTAGTTATGAGCATGGGCCGGTACAAGAGTGGCGAAACGGAGAGTTTATATTACGTTTGCCAATCTTGGTGGATAGCGAAGAAGTAGGGCGTCTTAGTCTGACAGAAGATGATAATTACCTCGCTAGTTTTGGCTTTAATATTCTTAAATACATGATTCCTGTGTTGTTGGTGAGCCTGCTTGTGGTGTGGATACTATCAAGAAGCTTGCAGTCAAAACTGGCGGCTCCTTTAAATGATCTAACAAAAGCCGTACATGAGGTGGCATACAATCAAGATTATGATCGCCATGTAAAAATAGTCAGTGATGATGAATTAGGGGAGCTAGGCAGTGCCTTTAATTTGATGTTATCCAAGCTTTCAGAGCATGAAGAGTTCCGAACCGAAAAAGAATTAGAAATAGTTGAGCTAAACGCTGAATTAGAAAACAAGGTATATGAAAGGACCAAAGAGCTAGAAACGAGCTTGGCAAATCTGCAGGTCACCCAAGATCAATTGGTTGAACAAGAAAAGATGGCTTCATTGGGTGAGTTGGTAGCTGGCGTGGCCCATGAAATAAATACCCCTATTGGTGTTGGAATTACAGCGGTTAGCCACTTAGTAGAAAGTATTGATCGAATCAATAAAGCGTTTAATGGTGGCACCCTCACAAAAAAACAATTTTCAGATATGCTTTCAGCTATTTTAGAAAGCGCTGGAATTGTTGAAAGCAATTTACGCCGTGCGGCGGATTTGGTGAAAGCCTTTAAAGCGGTCGCCATCGATCAGTCCAGTGCAGAGCCTAGATTGTTTGCCCTTGGGTCCTATATTCAAGATATATTGACCTCGTTACGGCCTAAATTAAAACGCACTCACCATGCTATACAAATAGATATCCCTGAAGAGTTAGATTTGTATTGTGATCCTGGTGTGATTTCTCAGATCATCACCAACTTAATCATGAACTCTCTTAATCATGCGTTTTCCCCTGAAGAGGTGGGAGTCATCAGCATACGAGCGCGTTTGACAGAGGAGCAGTTGAAGCTCACATATGAAGATAATGGTCAGGGCATTGATCAAAGCATTCTAAAACGGTTATTCGATCCGTTTGTGACCACTAAGCGTGGTCAAGGTGGTAGTGGATTGGGAACCCATATTATTTATAATTTAGTGACACAGGCTTTGGGCGGGCGCATCCAATGTGTGAGTGAGCCGAACAAAGGCACCCGTTTTGAGATTACCCTGCCATTAGAAAACATCACCCCTGTCAATCATTGATGAGCGCTAAGTTGGTTCGCCCAATGAATTTAAGCACTGCCATTGCGCATCTGTGATCGGCATGACCGACAGTCTATTACCTTTTTGAATTAACTTTAAATCATCCAAACGTTCATCTTTTAACGCAAGTGCTTTGATCCGAGCCAGTTTTAGTACATGTTTGAAGGTTGCTTTGTGCTGCATATCAATGGCGAGCCACTTGTTTTCATTGAGGGCCTTTTCATCAAAGTACTCATTATTAGGGTCAACGGCTAATGGGTCAGGATAGGCTTTACTCACCACCTCCATCACACCTGCGATCCCGATTTCTTTACAGCTTGAGTGGTAAAAGAACGCAAGGTCCCCCGGTTGCATTTGCCCTATGAAATTACGAGCTTGGTAATTTCTGACACCATCCCAGCGTGCTGTCTTTTTTTGTCTTAGGTCTTTGATAGAAAACTCGTCAGGTTCACTTTTTAATAGCCAAAAGGACATTTCACACCTTTACAAGTCATAGGGTTTAGATACATATTGCGCACCCTGCGTTACATTAATTACAACTGTGCACAATTATTGCCTAAGACATAACAGGTGCACACCAAAAGCTGTGACTTTAGTCACGGTGTTTAATGCTCAAAGCGCCTAAAGTAATAATAACAATCACAAATACGGATATAGCTTAAGGCAACTTAGATTTTACAGGATGTAGAGTAACTGCCGGAGTTAAAAACATGAAATCTCAACGTCCAGACCTAATGGTTATCATCAGCGTTATTTTTGTATTGGGTGCGGTTGCCACAAGCTTAACGGCTAACAGTGACGACCGTAATATTCGCCCGCAGGTTTCTCAGCACATGATTCGTTAAACGCTTATTGAGCGTTTAACGATTTACGGCTTAGCGTTATACGCATTTTTATCGGTGATAATGCAGTCCAGCGGAATATCCCAAGACTCAACCGGTAGCTTTTCAACCTTTTGAAACTCATGGGCAAGACCAATTAACCTTGGCTTGTTTAAGCCGCTTTGCTTTAAGAACTCAAAGGTTCGGTCATAGTACCCGCCGCCCATTCCGAGGCGACCTCCACTGGCATCAAATGCCACCAAAGGCATAAACACCACGTCTAATTGCTTGGCTGCTATAAGCGAATTGCGCTTTGGGTCCGGCTCACAAATGCCGAATTTGTTTTGAATCATGGGGCCTGTGTCTTTGGCAAAACATAAGTGGCCACTTTTTGCAGGGTGTAAGCTGGGCAGTAAGATGTGTTTGCCGCGATAGCGCGCCTTTTCCATGATGACAACAGGGTCCATTTCGCCATCATTGGCAAGATATAATGCAAGATTTTGGGCGCGTTGAAACCAAGGTTGGCTGAGAACAATTTGGCTTAAGTTACGAGCCGCTTGCAACTGCTGTTGTGGGCTCAATTGATTACGCTGTGCGCGCATGTGCTGGCGAATACTGGCGCGATCTAATAGGTCGTATTCGGTTGTCAAAATAGGGCTCTCCACTGTGCCGCTGTCAGAGAAAGGCCTTGAACCGAGAGGTCCAAGGTGGCGGTTCCAGAACTGAATCGGGCTTTCCGCTCAAGGCGGACATGCACTCCCTCAATGCCTAGGAACCTCCAAAATAATGATTAAGGCTCGAGGACTTCAAAGACTGGCTAACACCCCAGAGAGCATGCAAATTATAACGCAGTTAATTCATATTTGCCGCACATTCTCTGGAATTAAAGTGCACAAATCCACTTGCTTTTTTGGCGATATTGAGAAGCTAGTCCCCTAGGTCCATTTGCTGGTCTTGTGCCAACGCGCCTTCAAGTTTGCTATTGATTTGTTTGATTTGGCTCTGAGTGGTCTCGCTGCCACAGGTGGCATTGAGGAAATCATAAGCCAGATTCAACGCAGCCATAATAGCCACTCGCTCGGAGCCATAGATTTTGCCATGGCCTTTAATTTCTCGCATGCGCTGGTCTAATAACTGTGCGGCGCGTTCGAGGTCTTGACGGTTTTCCGGTGGGCAGGCCACGAGGTACTCTTTGCCCAGTAACTCAACACTGATTGCTGAATCCGACTTACTCATTAGGTTCGTGCTCCAGCAACTTTAATCGCGATAGCATTTCTGCAATTTTATTACGCGCCAACTCATTTTGCTGAAGCAGGCGTTGGCGCTCATGTTGCCAAGATTCCGTCTCAGCTTTGAGTTTACGATTTTCATCTTTCGTGCGCTGATAGGCGTTAATCAGCTCATCTAATTTTTTATTAATGTCTTTAAGACTTGGGGAATCCATTGTGCACCCTATTTGGCAGATGGGCTAAATATAATCTTGTGGCCTTGGTGGGTCAAATACAGCCGTGATACGATGGCATATTTTAGTATGAGTCAGTTTATGTCTACCTCTGATAACCGCCCTGCCAAAATCACTCGCTTTGATTTATACAGCAATATTGCCTTAAGCCAAGGGGCGTTGGCTTCGCCATCGGCCATGCAAGGCTGGTTGACCGGATACCTGTGTACCGGCGGTCGCTTATCAAAAGAGCAGTGGTTAGCGGAAAGTGCTGAGTACCTAGCCTTACCTGAAGATTGGAATGCTAAAAGTAAGTTGCCGATTTTAGGATTTTATCAAGATGAGCTTAAGCAGATTCAAGGGCAAGATTTAGACTTTCAGTTACTCATGCCTGGCGACGATGAAGACTTTGAAGTGCGTATGCAAGCGTTTGCAGAGTGGTCAAAGGGTTTCTTAGATGGCTTTGGTGCATCTGGACGTATTGCTGAGTCTGACTTAACGGAAGATGTGATGGAAATACTGAAGCATTACGATGCGTTCAGTTATGGCATTGAAGAAGATGATATTGATGAAGACAGCGAGCGTTTATTTACCGAGTTGGTTGAACATGCCCGTGTGACCGCGTTATTTATGTTTTATCATTTTAATCAAGCGCAGCAAGAACCAAAACTGCATTAAATAAAAGGTGGTTATGTGAATTTTATCCAGCATTCAGATGCACTGTTTAACAAGATGGCCGACAACACCTTAGCGGTGATTCCTTCGGCGGATATTCATTTACGTAACCGCGATGCGGACTATGCGTTTCGCCAAAGCAGCGATTTATTTTATTTAACTGGTTTTATCGAAGACAGCGCTTGTCTGGTATTACAAAAAAAAGCAGGTGAGTGTCGCCGTATTCTATTTTGCCAGCCTAAAGTCAAAGAAATGGAAATCTGGACGGGCTATCGCTTGGGTCCAGAAGCCGCCATTGAAAAACTTAGCTTAAGTGATGCCTTCTCAATAAAAGAGCTCGATGCCAAGCTTCCAGAGTTGATGAGTGACTGTGATCAAGTGTATGCCGCTTGGGGCAGTGACAAAACATGGGATGCTCGCCTAATTGATGCCATCGAAAAGGTAAAACTTAAAGCGCGTACCGGCGTGCAGGCTCCAACAGCCATGCAAGCCCTTGAACCGTTATTACATGAGCTGCGTTTAATCAAAGACGATGCTGAAATTGAAACCATGGCCCGAGCTGCAAGTATCAGTGCTCATGCTCATATGGCGGCCATGAAACAAGTGAAGCCGGGCATGTTTGAGTATCAGCTTGAAGGCACGATCCGACATTACTGCGCTGACCAAGGCTCTCGTTTTGATGCCTACACCAGCATTGTGGGCGCTGGCGAAAACGCCTGTATTTTGCATTACACCCATAACGACCAGCAAATAAAAGACGGTGACTTAATCTTGATTGACGCTGGTTGTGAATTGAATCATTACGCCAGTGACATCACTCGAACCTTCCCTGCCAACGGCCGCTTTAGTCCTGAGCAAAAAGCCCTTTATCAGGTGGTGTTGGATGCTCAGTTTGCCGCTATTGCACAGGTAAAACCGGGAAATCATTTTAATCACCCCCATGAAGCCGCCCTACAAGTGTTGACCCAAGGTTTAGTAGATTTGGGCTTGCTCAGCGGGAATGTGGATAAGTTAATTAAAGAAGAAGCCTATAAGCCATTTTATATGCATCGCACCAGTCATTGGCTGGGTATGGATGTGCATGATGTGGGCGCCTATAAAATCGAAGGGCAATGGCGTGATCTACAAGCGGGTATGGTATTGACCATTGAGCCAGGTTTATACATAGCGCCAGATGACGAAACGGTGGATGTTAAATGGCGAGGTATCGGTATACGTATTGAAGATGATGTACTGGTCACAAAAGATGGCAATCGTGTTTTAAGTGAAGAAGTACCCAAGACGGTGGCCGACATCGAGGCGCTAATGGCAGGTAATGCATGAGCAAATCGTTTGATGTGATCATTGTGGGTGCGGGAATGGTGGGCGCAAGCTTAGCCTTGTTACTGCGACAGTACATGTCACAAGGTCTGTCGGTGGCGTTAATTGATGAGCATGCAATCACAGCCACACAGGGGCAGCAACCAAGTTTCGATGATCGCACCACGGCACTGTCTTTAGGAACACAGCGGATTTTTGAGAAACTCTCTTTATGGGGGGCGCTTACTCAAGCTGGTTGTGCCATTGAACATATACAAGTCAGTCAACAAGGCCAATTTGGCCGCGTGCGTTTGCATGCACAAGATGAAAAGGTTGAGTCATTAGGCAGTGTCATCCCCAATCGTGCAATAGGTCAGGTGTTGTCACAAGGGCTATTAAGTTGTGAGGCGTTAACGACTTTTGCCCCTGCAAAAGTGGTTCGTTATGAGATGACATCTCAGGGCGCATGCCTGCAGGTTTCCTTTGAAGGTGAAGCAGTTGAGCTACGTGCTGGGCTATTGGTGCTGGCGGATGGCGTCAGCAGTGTCGGCTGCGATCAGCTTGGTATTGCCCAACGTCGTCATGATTACAATCAAACAGCGCTCATCTGTAATGTCAGTTTTGATCGACCCCATGATCACTGGGCATTTGAGCGCTTCACCTTAGGTGGGCCACTGGCGTTATTGCCCATGCAAGGCAATCGTTTTGCATTGGTTTGGTGTATGGCCAATGATCAAGCAAAGGCCTATTTAGCTTTGGATGAAACTGAGTTTAATCAGCGTCTTCAGCAGGCTGTGGGGTTTGATAAAGGACGCATTACCAAAAGTGGTGAGCGTGGCGGCTATCCATTGGTATTAAGCCAAGCGCAAGAGCAGGTACGAAGCCACCTTGTGGTACTAGGCAATGCTGCCCATGGTTTGCATCCAGTTGCAGGACAAGGCTTTAATTTGGCTCTGCGTGATGCAAAGGCGTTGGCTGAGAATATTGGCCAAACTTGGTTGTGCCATGGTTCAGATCAATTAGGACATATCACTCATTTGTTATCGTACCAAACGGCTCAAGAGCAAGATCAAGCCTTAACCATTGGTCTAAGTCATCAATTACCAACCCAATTTGCCCAACCTGGTGTGACTTGGTCGTTATTGCGCAGTTTAGGGTTAACCGTTATGGATACTTTACCTGTGGCTAAAACCCTATTTGCTCGCCAAGCCATGGGTTTGGTTGGCGCACCTGCTCAGTGGCAGCCTTAATCTGTCATTAGGGGAATTTAAGAATATGAATCAGCAGTTTGACTTAATTATTATCGGTGGTGGCTTGGTAGGCGCTTCATTGGCTTGTGCCTTAAAAGACGCACCCATTTCCATTGCATTGGTTGAAGCGCAAGTGGCCCCCGCAATCAATACCCATGCCGTGAGTTTAGACGATGCTGATTTGCGTGTGAGTGCATTAAATCGTGCCAGTGAGTCCTTTTTAACCGGCTTAGGTGTTTGGCAGACTTTGCCAGCTAACCGCCTAAGTGCCTATGACAAAATGCGGGTTTGGGATGGTGAGGGTACAGGCCATATCCAATTTAGTGCCAATGAGCTAGCTGAAACCCATCTTGGGCATATTGTTGAAAATTCGATGACCAATGCTGGGCTTATGGCTTTGCTGCTGCAGCAAACAAATGTACAGCTATTTAATCCTGTAAAGGTTGAAAGTATTGAAACACTGACCGATGACTCTGCTGAGTATTTGTTGCAGCTAGATTCTGGGCAATTACTCAAAACGCCTATGATTGTGGCGGCTGACGGAGCCCGTTCATGGGTACGCCAGTGGGCTCAGTTTGAAACCCGAGAATGGGATTATCAGCACCATGCACTGGTGTGTACGATAGAGGTCGATAAATCCCATGAAAACTGTGCATGGCAACGCTTTACTGAAGATGGTGTGCTGGCTTTTTTGCCGCTTTCTCAAACCAACCTATGCAGTATTGTGTGGTCTTGTCCTGAAGAGCGTGCAAATGAGTTACTAGGTTTAAGCGATACAGAGTTTTTAGCGCAATTAAGCCGCACGTTCGAATATAAGTTGGGTCAGGTGTCTGCATGTGGAAAACGGGTGGCGATCCCCCTGCGTCAACGTCATGCTAAGCAATATGTAAAAAATGGAATTGTGCTGGTGGGGGATGCCGCCCACAGTATTCACCCTCTTGCGGGTCAAGGGGTCAATCTTGGGTTCATGGATGCTTATGTTTTGGCTGACGAAATTAAACAAGGTTTAGCAAGAGGTTTAGCGGCTAGCCATCCTCAGGTTTTAGCGCGTTTCGAGCGCAGACGCATGCCAGAGAATCTATCTATGATGGTGGCAATGGAGAGCTTTAAGCGTTTGTTCGCAGTAAAAGCCCCTGCTTTAAGGTGGTTACGGAATTGGGGAATGAGCAAGCTCAATCGTGTGGATTTTATCAAAAACCATATCGTGCAAATGGCAATGGGTTCGAAGCGCCATATTCGTTAAGCTAGGCCATAATTATTTGGGCTAATGCCAAGCTCCGCAAAGTTTTCTTTGAATGTTTCTAGGTCGTAATCATTAAAGCCAAGGTATTCGAGAACCATTTGCCCTACATCTTGCCACTCGAAATCTTCGTCCTGCCTACCCAGCACTTTGTAGGTGCCACAAATGTGCTCAGCCATTTTTAAAATGCAAGTCAATGTCGTTTGATCGTTTTCGATGGCCTGCTTGCTGAATAACCGTTTGCAGTTGTGGTGCTCTGCAATAATGTCACAGAGAATTTTAGGTAGATTCCATGATTTTGCGGTGTAATAACCAATCACAGCATGATTGGTGTTGAGCTGCTGATTTTCGAAGTCGATGATGCGGTTGTAGCCACCGCTGTAACTTTCTTCAAGCACCTCGAGGTAATTGGGGTAACGGCTCATCAGAAGTGGCACCCCCACGTTATGAAATAACCCTAAAGCGTAGGCATTATCGGGATAGTTATAACCCACTTGTTTGGCAATGGTCGCGCTGGTCATAGCCACATCCATGGCGCTGTCCCAAAAACGGGTCAGGGCTTTGATGGTGTCATCGCTCATTGAGCTTTTTATGCTAATACCATTGACGATATTAACCACGCTGTTCATACCTAAAATGCCAACCGCTTGTTGAATACTGGTGATTTCATTAGCTAGGCCATAAAACGGGCTGTTAACCACTTTTAAAACCGTGCCAGCTAAGCCGACATCTTGTTTGATCAACTCTGCAATGCGGTTAATGTCAGGGTCGGGCATTACTTGCTCCATTTGCAAATCCACCATTATTTGGGGCTGTGGAGGGATGCTGATGCCTTGTAATATCTTTTTGATTTGTTCTTCGCTGAGTTCAGACACGCGTTGAAGCCTAAATGTGGTTGTCTGTTATTTAGTTTAGACAATATTCAGCATTTCCCAGTTATAATTAGACCTGTTTTGAAAGAAATCATTTATCCACAGGAATCCTATGACCTTACCCATTTTACGCCTGCGCGCGAAAGAAGATAAACGCCTAAGACAAGGTCACATTTGGATTTACAGTAATGAGGTGGACACAAAAGCCACGCCTCTAAAAAGCTTCACCTCTGGGGAGCAAGTGATAGTACAAAGCTCTCAGGGTAAAAACTTAGGGGTGGCGTACATTAACCCTAATAGTTTGATTTGTGCGCGCTTGCTTTCTCGCCGTGCAAAGTTATTTGGTCGTGGTCAAATCATGCAAAAGATTGAAATGGCCTTGGCTTTGCGCGAAGCCTGTTTTGATCAGCCATATTATCGTTTGGTGTATGGTGATAGTGATGGTTTGCCTGGGTTGGTGATCGATCGTTTTGGTGATTATTTTGTGGCGCAAATTTCTACCGCGGGCATGGAGGCTATGAAGTCTCAAATTCAAGGCGCATTAACTCGTATTTTTGACATAAAAGGTTTGCTGTGGAAAAACGACGGCAAAATGCGCGTGCAAGAAGGTCTGGAAGAATACGTTGAAGTGGCAGAAGGTGAAATGCCTAAAATGGTGCCAATGATTGAAAACCAAACCCAGTTTGAAGTACCGGTTTGGGATGGGCAAAAAACCGGTTGGTTTTATGATCACCGTTTGAATCGCGAACGTATTAACCGTCATGTAAAAGGCAAGCGGGTCTTAGATATTTGCAGTTACGCAGGTGGCTGGGGTGTGCAAGCGGCAACGGCTGGCGCAGAGCATGTGACCTGTGTGGATATATCAAAACAAGCATTGGATTGGGTGGAGCATAACGCAAAGTTAAACGGTGTAGAAAATGCGGTAAGTTGCATACAAGGTGATGCGTTCACCGTAATGGAAAAACTGATTGAAGAAGGCCAGATGTTTGACGTGGTCATCTTAGATCCGCCGGCGTTTATTCCAAAACGTAAGGACATTCCTGCTGGTGAGCGTGCCTATCAAAAGTTAAATCAACAAGGCATGCGGTTATTGGGTGCTGATGGCTTTTTACTAAGTGCATCATGTTCTATGCATTTAAGTGAAAGCAGTTTAGAAAATATGCTGATGCAAGCTGGTCGTCATCTTGATCGTCATGTGCAAATTATTGAACGAGGCAGTCAAGGGCCGGACCACCCTGTTCATCCAGCTATTCATGAAACCCGTTATATTAAAAGTTTGATGTGTCGTGTTGCTTTTAATGTATAACCAAGGGTGAGCGTTAGAATATGAAAGCATTAATTCAACGAGTAAAACACGCAAAAGTTGAAGTGTATGGCGAAGTCACGGGTGAAATTGAGCAGGGGATGCTGGTTCTTTTAGGTGTTGAAAAAAATGACACCAAAGAGATTGCAGACAAACTATTTAATAAGCTGATTGCTTATCGCATTTTTGCAGATGAAGCTGGCAAGATGAATTTAAACGTTCAGCAGATTAAAGGCAGTGTGTTAGTGGTTTCTCAATTTACCTTGGTTGCCGATACGCAAAAAGGCACGCGACCTGGTTTCTCTAAGGGAGCCTCACCGGCTCTTGGTGAAGAGTTATATGATTATTTTGTGGAAAAAAGTACCACTATGATCCATACCCAAACCGGTCGGTTTGGTGCAGATATGCAAGTGAGCTTGCAAAACGATGGGCCGGTGACATTTATGTTGGAAGTTCAATAAGGTCATGTGATTGACCTGTTTTGCATAGAATAAAAAAGGCGATCAGTGATCGCCTTTTTTATTTAAAATAACTGCTCAGGCGTGAAGCTGTCTTCGCTATCATCGTCGTCAGTATCAGCGTTGTCGACGGCATAAGGGTTGTTGGAGGAAGGAGCCCGTTCCATTTGTTGTGGAACATTCTCTTGGCGAAATGTCTCAAAGATCGCATTACTTTGACCCGGGTACGCTCTATTACCTGTTTCAGGATCAATGCGGATAGACACTAAACCATCAGGCTGTTTGATCGGCGATTCTGGCATGCCCTTCAACGCAACTTTCATATACTCAACCCAAATTGGAAGTGCAGTATTACTACCAAATGCCCATTTACCCAGTGTTCTAGGGCTATCAAACCCCACCCATACATTAGCAACCAGCTTGTTGTTGTAGCCGGAGAACCATGCATCTTTTTGGTCGTTTGTGGTGCCGGTTTTACCTGCTAAGTCATTACGCTTAAGAGCTAATGCGCGCTTACCTGTGCCTTGTTTAATTACATCTTTAAGCATGGTGTACATTAGATAGTTCACGCGTTGATCCATAATTCGTGGAGCAAGAGGCGGAAACTGCGCGATATATTCTTCAAGTAAAATTTGATTGCTTTCTTGTAAAGCGACGATATCAATCGTCTCGTCTAATTCAGCCTTTTCTTTTTGTGCCTGCAATTCTTCGTTTAGTTTCTCTTTGAATTCATCAATGCTTTTTAAGCACGATTCACACACAATTTTTGCTTTGTGTTCAAACAGCACTGCACCTTCGTTATCTTCAATTTTAGTAATAAAGTGAGGGTCAACTTTATAGCCGCCGTTAGCCAAAGCATTATACCCGCTGGCCATTTCATAAGGGGTTAATCCGGAGCTACCTAAAGCAAGAGATAAATCTCGATTAAGCTTTTGTCTTGGTAGGCCAAAGCGAGTGACATAATTGATGGTTCGGCCAATGCCCGTTCGGCTGAGTACACGAATGGATACGAGGTTACGAGATTTGTATAGCGCTTGGCGTAAGCGGGTGGGGCCGAAAAACTTACCGCTATAATTTTCTGGGCGCCAAATAGCTTCAAGGCTGTCATCTTCAAACACGACAGGGGCATCATTAATAATGGAGGCTGGTGTTAAACCATATTCCAAGCCAGCGCTGTATACGAAAGGTTTGAAACTGGAGCCGGGTTGGCGGTCCGCTTGCGTGGCGCGATTGTATTTACTTAAACTAAAATCATAACCGCCCACCAATGCTTTAAGCGCGCCATTTTGTGGATCAAACGATACTAAAGAGGCTTGCGCTTCGGGTTCCTGCGCTAACCAGTGGCCGCCGTTTATTTCTTGGATTAATACGCGTTGCCCGATACGGAATAACTCATCCGCTTGTTTGATTTCAGGGCCTAGTTCATTTACTGATAGATAAGTTCTGGCCCATTGGTAATGCTCGAAGGGCATGGTTATTTGTTTCTTTTGTAAGCTAGCAAGCTCGATGGAATGATCTTCCATGTTGATATCGGTCACAACGGCCCATTGTAAATCACCTGGGTTATTTAAATCTTTAATTTGCTCAAGCCAATAATGCGTATTGAGATCTTTTGGGCTTGGCGGCAAAGAAAGATTTTTATCGATGCTGGGAAGTGGATCGCCGTTTTGCCAAATATTAGGGGCGATGGCAACAGGTATGTCTTGTTGTTCAGTGAGAATAAATGGTGGCAATACTTTAGCTTCAGAACGTAAGCCATGTTTACGATCATAATCTTGCAGTCCTTCGCGGACCACTCGCTGAGCGGTTGTTTGTAATTCACTGTGTACCGTAGTAGTGACACTGTAGCCTTTTGTATATAGGTCATCGGGGAAGCGTTCTAACATTTCTGCACGGACAAGCTCAGCAATATAGGGCGCTTCAATTTCAGTGGCTAAGCCATGGTACTTGGCAGTAATCGGTTCAGAGCCCGCCTCATCGAATTCTTCTTGAGTAATAAAATTAGAAGTAAACATGCGAGCCAAAACGTAGTTGCGGCGATAAATGGCGCGTTCAGGATTATTGATAGGGTTAGCAGCACTTGGTGCTTGAGGTAAACCTGCAATCATGGCTAACTGGGCCAGTGATAATTCTTGAATAGATTTGCCGTAGTAAACCTGAGCGGCCGATTCAACACCGTAAGCACGTTTGCCGAGGTAAATTTTATTCACATAGAGTTCAAGAATATCTTTTTTAGTCAGCTCTTGCTCAATGTGAAGTGCTAATAAAATTTCAGTGAACTTACGGGTAAATGTTTTTTCACTGCTTAAATAATAATTTTTAGCCACCTGCATGGTGATGGTACTACCACCTGAGCGTTTTTTACCGGTTGTAATTAATTCATAGGCGGCACGAGCAAGGCCCTTAAAATCAATGCCGATATGGCTATAGAAATTTTCATCTTCAGCGGCAATGAGGGCATTATAAAATTGTTGAGGAACATCTTCGTATGCAACGGGCATACGACGTTTCTCACCGTATTCGGCCATAAGCTTGCCATCACTGGTATAAATACGCAGTGGCGTTTGCAATTGAATGTTTTTTAAACTCTCAACTGAGGGTAGGCTAGGTGCTAAGTATAGGTACACACTGCACACGCCTAAAATTAGACTAAAGAAGCCAGCGGCGCAGGCTAAAATCAAAAAACGCAAAACAGGTCGATTTTTTTTCATCATTAATTGCTTAAAATGCTCGTTTACCCAGTAACAATGGGGTGTTGCCATTATAAATGGTTTTTGTTCTTTTCACAGGATTGTGCTTATAATGCTTCGATATTCGTGCATTTTGGCATTTTTCCGCCGCGGATGCTGGATAAATTAAGGAATAGCAGTGCTAGCCAATCTATTTAAAAAGAAAAATAAGGCAGTCCTTGGGGTCGATATTAGCTCAACCAGCATCAAAATAATTGAACTTGCTGAGCAAAACGGTCGAATGCAAGTCGAAGCCTATGCATCAGAACCCCTGCCCGAAAACTCAGTGGTTGAACAAGCCATTAATGATGAAGAAGCCGTCGGTGGTGCTATTAAGAAAGCATTGCTGCGCTCGCGCTCAGGTATTAAACGCTCAGCTGTTGCTGTTGCCGGCTCTGCCGTGATTACCAAGGTTATACAAATGGGTGCAGGCTTATCTGATGATGAGATGGAGCAGCAAATCACATTAGAGGCTGATCAATATATCCCATACCCCCTTGAGGAAGTAGCCATGGACTTTGAAGTTCAAGGGCCGGTTGAAGGAGATGATCAGCGGGTAGACGTATTGCTGGCTGCATGTCGTAAAGAAACGGTTGAGTTAAGAGAAGACTCAATTGAGATAGCAGGACTTGAGTCATCAAAAGTTGATGTAGAAGCATTTTGTATTGAACGTGCTTATCAACTTCTTGAGTCCCAATTAGAAGGCGAGCAAAAAGACACCGTAGCCATTATTGATATTGGCGCAACCATGACGACCTTGAATGTCCTGAATCAAGGCAAGATTATCTATACCCGTGAGCAGATGTTCGGTGGTCAGCAGTTAACCGAAGAAATTCAGCGCCGCTACGGCATCAGTGCACAAGAAGCGATTCGTGCCAAGTTAGAGGGTGGGTTGCCTGATGATTACGCCACTGAGATCTTAAACCCATTTAAAGACTCTGTTGTTCAGCAGGTGAGTCGCTCTTTGCAATTCTTTTATAGTTCGAGTCAATACAATGATGTGGATTATGTGATTCTAGCTGGAGGTACATCGTCGTTAGATGGTTTAGCACAACTTGTACAAGATAAAATTGGAACGCCAGCGATGATTGCCAACCCATTTGCCAATATGACGCTAGGACCAAAAGTAAATGCACAGGTGTTGGCGAACGATGCTCCTGGCTTACTAGTGGCGTGTGGTTTAGCCATGAGGAGTTTTGACTAATGGCAAAGATTAACCTTAGGCCGTGGCGAGAAGAGGCACGTAAAGACCGCCAGCGAGACTATGTTTTTGTGCTGGGTATAGTATTTGGAATTGCAATAGCTATCTGGTTGTTTGTGAGTAAAACCTATTCAGATGCAATTTATGCTCAAGAATACCGTAATCAGTATGTTCAAAAGCAATCCTCTGTTTTGGATAACAAAATAAAAGAAATACAGGAGTTACGAACCAAGCGTCAGGAGTTGCTTGATCGAATGAAGTTAATACAAGACTTACAGGGTAACCGACCTGTTATTGTGAGGATGTTCGATGAAATGGCTCGAATAATGCCTGATGAATTGTTTTTGTCTGAAGTGTCATCTAAGGGCACCCTGTTTACTTTAAAAGGCCAAGCATCAAGCAATGATCAAATTTCACAGTTGATGCGTAATTTTGATGCCTCTCCTTGGTTTACCAATCCAAATCTGCTGGGTGTAAAAGCTGGAGATAATGGATATAACAGTTTTGATATGCTTGTGAATCAGTCGACTCCAGTTGTAGAGGAGGTTAAATAATGGATTTCCAAGAATTAACCGACAAGCTTAATGACTTTGATATCAATAATATCGACTGGAACAATATGGGCTCTTGGCCTTTGGCTGGCCGAGTATTTTTTGCAGTTTTAGTTTTTTTTAGTGTTTTGATAGGTTTATATTTTTTAGATATTCAATCTTCTTCTGAACATTATGAGAGAGTTGTTGAACAAGAGGAAGTGATTAAAAAGCAGTTTGAGACTAAAGCGTTTAGGGTTGCAAATTTAGATGCATATAAAAAACAGCTAGCAGAAATTGAAGAATCATTTGGTAGTTTATTGCGGCAGCTGCCTCGCGATACTGAGGTACCTGGTTTATTGGAAGATATAACAGCTTCAGCGTTAGGTGCTAACTTAGATATTCGCTCAATTAAATTAGATAAAGAAAAAGAAACGGAGTTTTATACTGAGCTGCCAATTAATATTGATGTAGTTGGTGAGTATCATGACTTCGGGGCATTCGTAAGCGCAGTAGCTGGTCTAGGGCGAATTGTAACTTTACATGATTTCTCGGTTAAGCCTGTTGCTGCAAAAAGTAATCAACTTAACCTTCAGATTGTAGCTAAAACATATCGTTATAATGACGAGGCTAAGCGGCCTGGTAAAAATAAAAAGGCTAAAAGGTAGCAGTAATGAAGAAATTATTATTACTTAGCGTTATTTTTTTGGCTGCTTGCAGTGATTCAAATACAAGTGACTTGGAAGAATTTATCGCTCAGACAACCGCCAAGCCAAAGGGGCGAATTGCTCCTTTACCTGAGTTTAAACCTTATTCTGCATTTATTTACAGTGCTTCGGCGATGCGCTCTCCATTTGAGTCGCCAGTTGCGTTTGAAGAGTTGAATAATCGAATGGACGATACGGTGGATGCACCTGATCAAGCTCGTGCGAGGCAGGCTTTAGAGCGCTATAACCTAAGTGAATTATCTTTGGTTGGCACGTTGTCAAAAGATATTGATGGTAAACTCAAAGCGCTAATTAAAACTCAAGGTGGTAATGTCCACATGGTAGAACAAGATCAGTTTATGGGTAAGAACCACGGTCGAATTGTAAAAATTAGTGATAATAGAATAGATATAATCGAAGTCGTGCCAAACGGCAGTGGTGGCTGGATTTCCAGGCCTCAAACTTTAGGCTTAAATCAGTCAGCCGGGGATGAAGAATAATGAAAAAAAATATTATGAAAAACAGTCTAATTGTTTTGCTTTGCTTGGTGTCATCATCCTTGTATGCAGCAACCATTAAAGATGTGGCTTTTGCATCTCTACCTGGTGATAAAACCGAAATGAAATTGACATTCGATGGCCTGCCACCTGATGTGTCCGGCTATACAATCGAAGAGCCCGCGCGTATTGCATTGGACTTACCAAATACAATCAGTGAACTTAAGTCTAAGTATCACAAGATCGGTATGGGGAATGCTCGAACAGCGATTATTGTCGGTACGCAAGAAAAAACGCGAGTGATTATTAATTTAACTGAGTTGACTGGTTATGAAACTCGTATTGAAGGCAATGACTTATTTGTTGTGATTGGGCAGCAAGAGCGAATTGAGGAAGAGGATGTAAATATACTCGCTGCTCAAGATGCGCCGACATACCAAGCTAAGAAAAAAGATGAAAGCGGTCGAATTATAGATGTAGATTTTCGTCGTGGTGACTTAGGAGAAGGGCAAGTTCTAATTAGTTTAAGTAATCCAAATGTGCCTGTGGACATTAGTCAAGAATCAGGGCGAATTCGTGTTGAGTTTGGTAATGTTAATTTATCTGAAGAGATGCGTCGTCGCTTGGATGTACGTGATTTTGCTACGCCAGTGCGATTTATTGATGCGACTATTGAATCAGGTAAGCCAGTTTTCTTTATTGAGCCAAACAATGATCGCTATGAGTATTTGGCTTATCAAGCTGATAATTTATTAACAATCAACGTTAAGCCTTTAACAAAAGCAGAAGAAGAAAGATTGAAGGAAGAGCGATTCCCTTACACGGGTGAAAAATTATCTCTTAATTTCCAAGATATCGAAGTACGTACTGTTTTACAGATCATTGCTGATTTTACTGGGTTTAACTTAGTGGCCAGTGACACGGTACAAGGCAGTATTACATTGCGTTTAAAAAATGTTCCGTGGGATCAAGCTTTAGATATCGTACTTAAATCACAAGGTTTAGCAAAACAGCAAATTGGCAATGTGTTAATGGTAGGGCCTGCTGATCAGATTGCTAATAGACAAAAAATTGAGTTGGAAGCTAATCGCCAAGTTGAAGATTTTGCGCCTCTAAGAACTGAATTCATTCAGGTGCGTTATGCTAAAGCCACAGATTTGTTAGCGTTAATATCGGCTGAAGGTTCTTTGCTTGGTGAGCGCGGTAGTGCCAGTGTTGATGTAAGAACCAATACTATTATTTTACAAGATACTGCAAGCTCAATTGAAGCCGTGCGAAAAGCTATTAAAGTTTTGGACGTTCCTGTGCGCCAGGTTTTGATCGAAGCTCGTATTGTAGTAGCGTCAACTAATGTTGGTGAGAATTTAGGTATACGTTGGGGTGGTGGTTATGGTGTGCTGCAGAATGATCAAATAATTACAGCTGGAGGTACTGGGGTTTCAACTTCTGATTTTAATGCTTCAACTTCTCGAATTAGTGTAACGGATGGCAGTATTGTAAACCTGCCAGTTAATAGTGCTAACGCGACAACTTTTGGTATCGGCTTAGATGCGTTTGATTACATGCTTGATCTAGAATTATCTGCCATGGAATCGGATGGTAAGGCTGAAATTATTTCGCAGCCTCGAGTGATTACCGCTGATGGTCAAACGGCTAAAATACAGGCAGGTTCTCAGATTCCTTATGAGCAAGCATCTGCTAGTGGTGCAACCACTATTGTTTTTAAAGATGCCGTATTGAAATTGGAGGTCACACCACAAATTACACCGGATGATCGTATTTTAATGGATTTATTAATTAATAAAGATGCAATTGGTGAGGTAATTAATAACATTCCAACGATTGATACTAATGCCCTTGAAACACAAGTGTTAGTGAATAACGGTGAAACCATCGTACTGGGTGGTATTTTTCAGTCAGAAGATGTAACTCAAATTGATAAAACACCGTTCTTTGGTGATTTACCGGTTATCGGACGCCTTTTCCGTCGTACAACTCATACAGAAGATAAGAGCGAACTGTTAATCTTCATTACTCCACGATTAGTGAAGGACGTTTTAAGCACGCGCTAGAGATATATGGCAAAACATAATATTTATTTAGTGGGGCCGATGGGTGCTGGAAAAAGCACCATCGGCCGTTTGCTTTCCACTGAGCTTAAACTTGAATTCAAAGATAGCGATAAAGAAATCGAAGATCGCTGTGGCTGTAATATTCCTTGGATTTTTGATGTGGAAGGTGAACAAGGTTTTCGTGATCGTGAAGTCATTGCCATTGATGAAATTACGCAAGAAAAAGACGTGCTAATGGCCACTGGCGGCGGAGCGGTGTTGAGGCCAGAAAATCGGTTGCATCTGAAAAGCCGTGGCACGGTGGTTTATTTGAAAACTTCCGTTGAGCAACAGCTTGCTCGAACCTCTAAGGACAAAAATCGTCCACTTCTTCAAATTGATAACCCAGAAGAAGTTCTAACACGGCTAATGAAGCAAAGAGACCCTCTTTATCAAGAGGTGGCTGACATCACCATTTACACAGACGACCGTAATCCCAAATTCGTCGTACAAGAAATCCTCAAGCGATTATCTGAGATTAATATCATTGAATAGTATGAAAACTTTAACAGTTGACCTTGGCGAGCGAAGCTATCCAATTTTTATCGGGCAAAATTTATTGCTAGACCCATCACTTGTGGCGCCTTATGTAAAAGGCCAACAAGTGATGATAGTAACAAATGAAACCGTTGCGCCTTTATATTTGGAGCAGGTAAAAAAATTGTTTGCTGGCTTTCAGGTGGATGAGGTTATTTTGCCTGATGGTGAAGCGTATAAAAACTTAGATAACTTAAATCTTATTTTCGATGCGCTTTTAAGTAAGCGTCATAATCGCACAACAACATTGGTTGCCTTAGGTGGTGGTGTGGTGGGTGATATGACTGGGTTCGCAGCGGCCAGTTATCAGCGTGGCGTAGATTTTATCCAGATTCCAACTACGTTGTTGTCGCAGGTTGATTCATCAGTTGGCGGCAAAACCGGTGTGAATCATGCGCTTGGTAAAAACATGATTGGTGCTTTTCATCAGCCAAATTGTGTTTTGATTGATGTGGATAGTTTAAATACGCTGCCAGCAAATGAGTTGGCAGCGGGTATGGCGGAAGTGATTAAATATGGTTTGATCTGTGATCTACCATTTTTTGATTGGCTAGAGGCTAATATTCTTGCTTTGAATAATAAAGATACCGAGTCTTTAATTTACGCGATTGAAACGTCATGTTTAAACAAGGCTCGAGTAGTGGCGTTAGATGAGCGTGAAGGAGGCATTCGGGCGATCTTGAATTTAGGTCATACATTTGGTCATGCGATCGAAACCGATCAAGGCTATGGAAACTGGCTTCATGGTGAGGCTGTTGCAACTGGCATGTTGATGGCCGCGGATCTCTCAGCTCGTTTGGGTTGGATTACATTCACTGATGTTGAACGTATCTCTGCCTTATTGGTTAAAGCAAACTTGCCAATCGCATGCCCACAAGGAATGAGTGCTAATCGATTTAAAGAGCTCATGGCAGTAGACAAAAAGGTGTTAGATGGTAAGCTGAGATTGGTTCTTTTGCGAGCAATGGGTGATGCAGTCACCACATCAGACTTCGCACTGGAACATTTTGAGGCTACTCTGACGCACCTGACCAACTAATAATAAAATGGAGGGCAAGATGGCTGACTCAAATAAGACATCGCCCGACATTATCCTCTTAGGTGAACGTGAGCAGCAACTAGATATGTTGCTGCACGTGCAAGAATTCAGTGCAATGACAGTGCTGATTACGGGCCCTGATGAAATCGGTAAAACATCATTATTGCAGGCTGCAATATCCCAATTAAGCGTTCACCACCAAGTTATCCATATTAATGCTTTCCAAACGAATCAATTACCAGAATTAATTGATGTCATTTCGTTGCAGCTAGGTTGCCCGGCAAACCTTCTAGATCTTAATGCTCAGCTTGAAAAAATGGCGCAGCAACAAGAAACCCTGCATTTAATCATCGATGATGCCCATTTAATTGCGGATGATGTGCTGGCGGTATTGATTGAAAGATCAACTCAAGAGCATGGTTGGCATCTAATTTTATGCGGTGATGAGTCACTTAAGTCCCGTTTGAATAGTTTGCAAAGCAATTTTGAAAACAAACTCTATCACTTAATTGAACTGTCGCCTTTTACTGAAGAAGAAAGTGAAGCATTCATTTCTCAGCTCTTTAAGCGCTCTGGGATTGATGTGGTGCCATTAAGTATTAAAGATATGCACCAATTATGGTTGTTGAGCAAAGGCGTGCCAGGCAAGTTAGTAGAGTTAATTGAACTAGAGCAAGATAACCAACGCCAGCGTACAAGTCGTTTGCCTTTAGGGCATATCGCTGCGGTTTGTCTAATTGGTTCAGCCTTGTTTATTTCGTTTATGTACCAAGAACAAAAAATTGAACATATAGATGACGATGCGATTGCCATGCTTTTGGCTGAACAACAAGCGCGACTCAAACCTCAAGATGATAAGGTGGGTTTAGATAGCGGCTTATCAATTGATGAAATAGCGATCGATAAAGTTCAGGAAACATCTGTGCAGTCAGAGACTGTAAATACTGAAGATGATAGTGAGGACTTAGATAGCGCAATAGTCCATCAAGAAGAAATCCATGAGCCCTTGGAGACTATACCTAAGAGGGTAGAGACGTCGCAATTATCCGCAGGCAAAATAAAACATAACGATCAAGGTGCACCCGTTAAACAGGTCGCTAAATCAGAAATGAATAAGCACCCTTTATTGTCTGCACCTAGTCAGTCATATGCATTGCAGTTACTGGGAGTTCGAAATGAAGAGAGTGCAAAAGCATTTGTTCGGCGCTTTGCTAGGCAAATGGATGGAAGTAAGCTGACAATTTATGAAACCCGTTACAAAGGCGAGCCTTGGTTTGTGGTAGTGTATGGTCCCATGGACAATAAACAGCAAGCAAATCAAGAAGCTAGCCAGCTTTCAAAGACAATTAAAGGTCAGCCATGGGTTCGGCCTATTAGTAAGATACAGGCGGATATAAGGCAATTACCATAACCGTAAACTGACATTTATCCGTCTTAATGTGCGTGAAAGAAGCCCTACCTTTCACGGGAAACCCCCTAGTTTGGCTAATTTATTTGAGCCTACCCTCACTCGCGTGTAGAATAAGCCTCCTTTTGTCTGTTCAAAACTACTGAATCGGCGTCCAAATGCCATATAAGGCATTGATTTATAAAGAATTTTTGATGAGAGCGTCTATGAGAACAGGTCTGTACACACCAGGTGAATTCAAAGACAACTGTGGTTTCGGCTTGATTGCCCACATGGAAGGCCAAACGAGTCACGACCTATTGCGTACGGCTATTGAATCATTGACTTGTATGACACACCGCGGTGGTATCGCGGCAGATGGCAAGACAGGTGATGGTTGTGGCCTTTTAATCCAAAAACCAGATGGTTTCTTACGTCAGGTGGCAAAAGCCGACCTGGGTATTGAATTGCCTGAGCAATATGCCGTGGGCATGATCTTCTTAGATTTAGATGAGTCAATTGCCGAGAAACAGCGTACTGCGATGAATGCAGCATTCGCGGAGCAAGGTCTTGAAGTAAATGGCTGGCGTGTTGTGCCAACCAATAACGATTGCTTGGGCCCTATGGCGATAGATTGTTTGCCTCGCTTTGAACAAGTGTTTGTGAGTGCAAAACAGACTCAAACTGAGCAAGCGTTTGCAGTGCAGCTTTATTACGCTCGTCGCAAAGCCGAGATTGCTCTTGCTCAATTCAATGATTTTTATATTTGTTCTCTGTCTGAGAAAACCTTGTCATATAAAGGTTTAATGATGCCAGTGGATCTTCCAAATTTTTATTTGGACCTTGGTGATGAACGTTTAGAAACTGCTATTTGTGTATTCCACCAGCGTTTCTCTACGAATACTGCTCCCCGCTGGCCATTGGCTCAGCCATTCCGCTTGTTAGCGCATAACGGTGAGATTAATACCATTCGTGGTAACCGTAACTGGGCAGCAGCTCGTGGCAATAAATTTGAATCCCCTTTACTTGAAAACCTAGAGTCTATTCAGCCAGTAGTGAATACCACGGGTTCTGACTCATCTTCTATGGATAACATGCTAGAGCTATTACATACCGGTGGTATGGATATGTTCCGCGCCATTCGTATGATGATTCCACCTGCATGGCAAAATGTTGAAACCATGGATGCGGATCTGCGCGCATTTTATGACTACAACTCTATGCATATGGAGCCTTGGGATGGCCCAGCCGGCTTGGTAATTACTGACGGTCGTTATGCTGTTTGTGGTCTTGACCGAAATGGTTTGCGTCCTTCACGTTGGGTGAAAACCAAAAATGGTTTTATCACAGTAGCTTCTGAAATTGGTACGCATAGCTATAAACCTGAAGATGTTATTTCAAAAGGTCGTGTCGGCCCGGGTCAAATTTTAGCCATTGATACACAAACTGGTGAAGTATTAGAAGCGGATGACATTGATACTCGCTTGAAAAACTCTCAGCCATACAGCAAGTGGCTGAAAGAAAACTCTATGCGCATTGAATCTAAGTTAGAGCTAGAAAGCTTCAAAGAAAAGAACTTAGATAAAGACGAGTTAAAAGCGCGTCAAAAACTGCACTTAATTAGTTTTGAAGAGCGTGAGCAAGTATTGCGCCCTATGGCTGAGCAAGGCGTTGAGGGTACGGGCTCAATGGGCGATGACGCGCCTATGGCTGTGTTGTCTCAGAAATCTCGTCACGTGGCCGATTACTTCCGTCAAATGTTTGCGCAGGTAACCAACCCGCCAATCGATCCATTGCGTGAAGCCATCGTGATGTCTCTTGAAACCTGCATTGGTAAAGAGAAAAACGTATTTGTTGAAAATGCAGACCATGCTCGTCGTATCGTTTTAACTAGCCCAGTACTTTCACCATTAAAATTTAATGGCCTAAAAAGCACAGGCAAAGAAGAATTTAACTTCACCACCATCTCTTTAGGTTATGAAGCAGAACTAGGATTAGAAGCTGCAATTAATCGTGTGGTTGAACAAGCAATTAGCGCCTCTAAAGAAGGCACTACCATCTTGATTTTATCTGACCGTGAAATTAATCAAGGCCAGTTAGTTATTCCAGCGGCTATGGCAACGGGTGCGGTGCACCATGGTTTGATTAAGCAAGGCTTGCGTACTGAGAGCAACCTTGTAATTGAAACTGGTGATGCACGTGATGCCCATCATTTTGCTGTGTTAATCGGTTTTGGTGCCACAGCGGTTTACCCATGGTTAACGTATGAAGTATTAGCGGATATGCATCGCACAGGCGAGCTGCTGGGTGACCCGTTACAATCTAACCAAAATTTCCGTAAAGGTATTCGCAAAGGGTTGTTGAAAATCCTATCTAAGATGGGTATTTCAACCATTGCGTCTTACCGTGGCTCTCAATTGTTTGAAGGCATTGGTTTAGCCACTGATGTAGTTGATCTGTGCTTCTGTGGTTTAAGTAGCCGTATTCAAGGTGCTGGCTTTGAGGAATTCCAAGAAGATTTAGCGCGCAATGCCGCTAACGCATGGAAACCACGTAAAGGCCTAGACCAAGGTGGTTTACTGAAATACGTACACGGCGGTGAATATCATGCATTTAACCCTGATGTCATTACGACTATTCAGGATGCGGTGCAAACTGGTTCGCAAGCCGCATACGACAAGTATGCTGATCTTGTAAACAAACGTCCTGCAGCGACGTTACGTGATTTGTTAGCGATTAAAACAACGAACAGCATCTCAATTGATGAAGTTGAGCCGGTTGAAGCCATCTATCCGCGCTTTGACTCTGCTGCTATGTCTTTAGGTGCATTGTCACCAGAAGCTCATGAAGCATTAGCACAAGCTATGAATGAGTTGGGTGGTAACTCTAACTCAGGTGAAGGCGGCGAAGATCCTAAGCGTTATGGTACGTCTAAAAACTCACGTATCAAACAAATTGCATCGGGTCGTTTTGGTGTAACACCGCATTATTTATCAAGCGCAGATGTATTACAGATCAAAGTCGCCCAAGGTGCAAAACCAGGTGAAGGTGGTCAGCTACCAGGTGGTAAAGTCAATAACTTGATCGCTACCTTGCGTTATTCGGTACCTGGTGTGACGTTGATTTCACCACCGCCGCATCACGATATTTATTCTATCGAAGATTTGGCACAGCTAATTTACGACCTTAAGCAAGTGAACCCACGCGCTAAAGTATCGGTGAAATTAGTGTCTGAACCAGGCGTAGGTACGATTGCAGCAGGTGTTGCAAAAGCGTATGCCGATCTTATTACCATTTCTGGTTATGACGGTGGTACAGCGGCATCACCACTGACGTCTATTAAGTATGCGGGTTCGCCATTTGAACTTGGTTTGTCAGAAGCCCATCAAACCCTTCGTGCAAACGATCTGCGTGGTAATGTGCGCTTACAAACCGATGGTGGTTTGAAAACCGGTTTAGATATTGTTAAAGCGGCCATGTTAGGTGCTGAAAGCTTTGGTTTTGGTACGACGCCAATGGTTGCATTAGGTTGTAAGTATCTTCGTATCTGTCACTTAAACAACTGTGCAACCGGTGTTGCGACCCAAAATGATCAATTACGTGAACAGCACTTCATTGGCACCGTAGAAATGGTTAAAAACTTCTTCCGCTTTGTGGCTGAAGAAACCCGTCAATGGATGGCAGCCGTAGGTGTGCGTTCTCTTGGTGAGCTAGTGGGTCGTACGGACCTGTTAGAAATGATTGAAGGCGCTACGAATAAACAACGTAAGGTAGACCTTACGCCATTGTTGGGTAGCGATTTAATTCCAGCTGACAAACCGCACACTGTGCAAGTTGATCGTAATAATCCTTACGATGAAGGTGCCATGGCTGAACGCATGGTGGCAGACACATTGGCGGCGATCGAAGCGAAAAAAGGTGGTGAATTCACCTACACCATTGGTAACTGTGACCGTTCAATTGGCGCTCGCTTGTCGGGTGAAATTGCATTGCGTCATGGCAACCAAGGTATGGCTGATGCTCCGCTTAAGATTAATTTAACCGGTACCGCTGGCCAGTCATTTGGTGTGTGGAACGCAGGCGGTCTGGAAATGACCCTTGAAGGGGATGCCAACGATTACGTTGGTAAGGGTATGACAGGCGGTAAGCTTGTGATTTTCCCACCTAAAGGTTCTGAGTTTGAATCGCAAGATGCATCAATCGTTGGTAATACCTGTTTATACGGTGCCACCGGCGGTCAATTACTAGCAGCTGGTCGTGCTGGTGAGCGTTTTGCAGTGCGTAACTCTGGCGCGAAAGCGGTAGTAGAAGGCGCAGGTGATCACTGTTGTGAATACATGACAGGCGGTCAAGTAACAGTTTTAGGCAGTACCGGCTATAACTTCGGTGCCGGTATGACAGGTGGTTTTGCATACGTCTTAGATCAAGACAACACCTTTGTGGATAAATACAATCACGAGTTAGTAGATATTCACCGCATCAGTAATGAAGAAACCGAAGGCCACCGTAATCATTTACGCGGCATCATTAAAAACTACGTTGAAGAAACAGGCAGTGCTTGGGGCCAAACTATTTTGGACAACTTCGACAATTACATTGGCAAGTTCTGGTTGGTTAAGCCTAAGGCGGCTAGCTTAGAACAACTGCTGAAAAACACCCGGACTCGCTCCGAGTAATTTTTACCAATAGCGAGTGAGTCAGACAGAGGTGACTATGGCGAAACGATTAAGTAATGATTTTCAATTTTTAGATGTGGGTCGTAAAGACCCTGCTAAAAAAGATATTCAAACCCGTAAACATAATTTTGTGGAAATTTATCAGCCCTTCCAACAGGAGCAAGCTGGTGAACAGGCGCATCGTTGTTTAGCATGTGGTAACCCGTATTGCGAATGGAAATGCCCAGTGCATAACTACATTCCAAACTGGTTGCAGCTGGCCAGCGAAGGTAACATCATGGAAGCGGTGGAGCTTAGCCACCAAACCAATACGCTGCCTGAAGTGTGCGGTCGAGTATGCCCACAGGATCGTTTATGTGAAGGTGCTTGTACACTAAATGACGGCTTTGGTGCCGTGACCATTGGTAATGTTGAGAAATACATTACTGATACGGCTTTAGCCATGGGCTGGCGTCCAGATATGTCTAAGGTTGTACAAACAGGCAAAAAGGTTGCAATTATCGGTGCAGGCCCTGCAGGTCTTGGCGCTGCTGACGTATTAGCTCGAAATGGTGTTAAGCCAGTGGTATTTGATAAATACCCAGAGATCGGTGGTTTGTTAACCTTTGGTATTCCTGAATTTAAACTAGAAAAAAGTGTAATGGCCCGTCGTCGTGAAGTATTCGAAGGCATGGGTGTTGAATTCCGTTTAAACACTGAAATTGGTAAAGACATCCAGTTCAGTGAACTTGAAGCTGAATACGACGCTGTCTTCCTAGGAATGGGTACTTACAACTACATGAAAGGTGGCTTCCCTGGTGAAGAGCTACCTGGGGTTTATGATGCACTGGACTTCCTAATTGCCAACGTGAATCACAATCAAGGTTGGGAAAAAGACGCCGCTGATTTCATTGATATGAAAGGCAAAAAAGTGGTGGTACTGGGTGGCGGTGATACTGCCATGGACTGTAACCGCTCTTCAATTCGTCAAGGTGCTAAAGCCGTAACTTGTGCTTATCGTCGTGACGAAGAAAACATGCCTGGCTCTAAGCGTGAAGTAGTGAACGCAAAAGAAGAAGGTGTGAAGTTCTTATTCAACCGTCAACCAGTAGCCATTGTTGGTGAAGACAAAGTTGAAGGCGTGAAGGTTGTAACCACGAAAATGGGTGAGCCTGATGAAAACGGTCGTCGTCGCCCAGAAGTGATTGAAGGCTCGGAAGAAGTGTTACCAGCCGATGCAGTATTGGTTGCGTTTGGTTTCCGCCCAAGCCCTGCACCTTGGTTTAAAGACTTTGGCATTGAACTGAATAGCTGGGATGGTGTGGTTGCACCAGAAGAGCAAGAGTTTAAGTTCCAAACTAGCAATAAAAAAGTGTTTGCTGGTGGAGACATGGTTCGAGGTTCTGACTTAGTAGTAACCGCTATCTGGGAAGGTCGTCAAGCTGCTGAAGGTATTTTAGACTTCTTAAACGTTTAAAAAACAATCAGTTCTGTTACAAAAAAAGCACGGCAATCTAACGATTAGTCGTGCTTTTTTGTATCTGTGTCATTGTTACTTCGAGGTGATGCATAGATAATACCCGACAGTTAATTAATCACTTTAGCCTATAAACAGGGAGCCTCATGAAAAATACAATAATAATGTGGACAATGCTGGTTTTGCTGTCATTTTTGACCGCTTGTGGAGGCTCTGATTCGGCTGAGGGTTCACGTTTTGATAATAATACCCCAACTGATTCGGATGATGATACAGATGAAGACACTGTAATTGATGAAGGTGATTTTACTAATGTCAGCTTTTTACCATTAATGACATTTGAGAAGTATAAAGATTGGCTTGATGGTACTAACGAAGGAATTTTACTTTCATATAATAAGAGCCCGTTTATTGCGTATTACACAATTAACCCAGTAAACGCTTCAAATTTACAGCCGATTACCACAGCCCAGGCAAGCGATTTTACAATAGTAGAAGATGACATTCCGCTAAACCCAAAGGTTAATTTCCCTATCTTACAAAAAGTGTTAGGAAATAGCGTTCAATTGGTAACCGCTTTGGTGATTAATACTAGCAGTACGATGGATGCTGTTGATAAGGCTGCCTTTATTCAAGAAATTAAAAATCTAGTTACAGCAGCAAAAGCTAGCAATAACAGCTTTATGTCAGGTCAAGCATTTACGGTTTGGGGGTATGATGGTGTTGCTGTAGAAGAAACTGCTGGTTATAAATTTGATACTTCGAGTATTCATGCAGCGCTAGATCAAGTTCTGGCCAAGTGGCAGGTTGCAGCCTACAGGCAAAATACAGGCTCTAATTACACTTATGATGCTGTAGTTGAGGCAATTGGTCGATATGTGGGAGATGGTGCCTTTTCTGTAACAGCTGCGCCGCTCACTTTTAGAGATGGATTATCTGGTGAACAGAATGATTTGGTTGAGTTTATTTCACCCGATCAAGTGCTAGCCAGTAGTATTGTGGTTTTTTCATCTGGTTTTTCTTCAACCAATCGTTTTGATGATGAATTTTTATCTAAAGCTTTAGATTCTCAGTCCACGTTTGTTTATGAGGAAGGGATTACGCCTGCTGGCGCATCTACAGAAACTAAGAATTTAGCTAAGACATTTGTATATGTTGTACCTGATGGAGAGGCTCAAGATAGTGTATTAGTCAATAAGGCTACTAAGGTGATATCGAATACTTTATCAGGTGGGAAATATTCATTTTCTACAGATGTTTTAACGGCAATTGAAGCAGATATTGAGCTAAAAACGGCTGCAGATAATCAGCACGTTTTACGTTTTGCATCCTCATTGCGTGCAGGTAAAGGCCATACAAGGCAAATTAGAACCCGTACAGCAGAAGATAAGTACGGTTATACAATTAATGTGGATAAAATAGACCTTGATCCTGCTGAGGCTGTAGAAATGCCTGTGCCGAGTGTTGAAATAACTGGCGCAAACAATGAATATTTATCTGCCGGCACAATGATGAATTCAGGCTATAGCTCTGCCGTTGCATATGCTAATGAGATTACTCGTTTTTATCCGGCGACACGATGGACTAATCAAACATTTACTAATTCTGACTATCAATGGTCATCAGTTCCGGCAAATGCCTTTACTGAAAACTCTGATGGATCTGTAACCATTAATACGGCCTTGTTACCGATCGTTTTGACGTTAACAAATGATAAAATTCAACACGAAGGTGCGGTTGTCTCAGATGATTTTACGCTTTCGATATCTGCAAGTAAGTAAATAAATATTTATGACTGAACTAAAAAACGATCGTTTTCTTCGTGCTTTACTTAAGCAACCTGTAGATCGCACTCCAATTTGGATGATGCGCCAAGCAGGTCGTTATTTGCCTGAGTATCGTGCAAGCCGTGCAACGGCAGGCTCTTTCATGGATCTTTGTATGAACCATGATTTTGCTTGTGAGGTAACACTGCAACCACTTGAGCGTTACCCGCTAGATGCGGCGATTTTGTTCAGTGATATTTTAACCATTCCTGATGCGATGAACTTAGGTCTTTACTTCGAAACCGGAGAAGGTCCTAAATTCAAAAAAGTAGTGCGCACAGAAGCCGACGTAGCAGCGTTGCCTGTTGTGAATACGGCCAGTGATTTATCATATGTAACTAAAGCGGTATCGACCATTCGTCATGAGTTAAATGGCCGCGTACCGCTTATTGGTTTTTCTGGCTCTCCTTGGACGTTAGCTACTTACATGGTTGAAGGTGGCAGTTCAAAAGATTTTCGTCATGTAAAAGCCATGATGTACAACCAGCCTGAAGTCATGCACGAGTTATTAAATAAACTGGCGTTGTCAGTGATTGATTACTTGAATGCGCAAATTCAGGCCGGTGCACAAGCGGTACAAATTTTTGATACCTGGGGTGGTGTTTTGAGCCATGCGGCGTATCAAGAGTTTTCACTTAAGTACATGCAGAAAATTGTTGATGGCTTAATACGTGAACATGAGGGTCGTAAAGTTCCTGTGATCTTGTTTACTAAAGGCGCAGGTCAATGGTTAGAGATGATGGCCGACACGGGTTGTGATGCACTAGGTTTGGATTGGACCACAGATATTGGCAATGCACGTCGTCGTGTAGGTGATCAAGTGGCATTACAGGGCAATATGGACCCAAGTGTACTTTATGCAAAACCTGAGCGTATTCGTGAAGAAGTGGCTTCAATTTTAGCGGCGTATGGTCAAGGTAGTGGTCATGTGTTCAACCTAGGGCACGGTATTCACCAGTTTGTGGATCCTGAACATGCTAAAGCCTTTATTGAGGCGGTTGTTGAATTAAGCCCGCAGTATCATAAATAATTTTAGAGTTATCTAACTACGAAGAAGCGACGTAAGACTTATGTTTTACGTCGCTTTTTTGTTTTATTGCGAGCGGTTTTCATTGAACTATATTTGCTATACGCCATACTAATAAGCAGTTTGAATCATAATTTAAAGGATAATCATGCTTGAATCTTTGCGCCGATTTATGAAGATGGATGCGGCAAGTGGCTTAATGCTCATGTTTGCAGCCGCTTTGGCGTTAATAGTAGCCAACTCTCCAATTAGTTGGATATATGAGCAGTTGCTCACTCTAAACTTAACCGTTGCTGTTGATAAGTTTGAAATCAGTAAGCCACTTTTGCTGTGGATAAATGATGGTTTGATGGCCATTTTCTTTTTATTGGTGGGTTTAGAATTAAAACGTGAAGTAGTGGTAGGTGACTTAAACAGTGCTCAAAAAATTGCACTACCTGCCCTTGCCGCCATTGGTGGTATGGTCGCGCCAGCTGGTATTTATGCCTATTTAAACTGGGGTGATGAGCTGGCCATTCAAGGCTGGGCCATTCCAATGGCAACCGATATCGCATTTGCCCTGGGTATCGTTGTATTGCTGGGTCATCGAGTTCCCGCTGCACTTAAAATATTCTTGGTGAGCCTGGCAATATTTGATGACTTAGGGGCGATCATCGTAATTGCTTTATTTTATACCGATCAGCTTTCCATCTTAGCGTTATCAGTAACCGCAGTGTGTATTGCGTTGTTATTTTTAATGAACCGAAGTGGCGTAGTGAGTAAGTCAGCTTACTTAATCATTGGCGCCATTATGTGGGTGGCATTGTTAAAGTCAGGGGTGCATGCCACGTTAGCAGGTGTTGCACTGGCACTCTTTATTCCAATGAAAGGCATTAACTGGGACGGGGAAGTAACCAGACCCTTACATGAGCTAGAGCATGACTTGCATATGCCGGTTGCGTTTATCATTTTACCAATTTTTGCATTTGCAAACGCTGGTTTATCGTTAGCTGGCTTAAGTCTTTCTGATGTGACCCATGGTATTCCGCTGGGTATTATTCTTGGCTTGTTTGTGGGTAAACAGCTTGGAGTGATGGGTATGGTATATCTTGGGGTTAAATTGAAGCTTGGCTCATTTCCGCGCGGGGTTTCTTGGTCGCAGGTTTATGGTATAGCAGTATTGAGCGGTGTGGGTTTCACAATGAGTTTATTTATTGGTGGCCTAGCTTTCGATCAAACTGGGCAGGATAATTTTAATCAGGATCGTCTAGGCATTATAGTTGGCTCTTTAATGTCAGCCGTTTGGGCGGTGATTTGGTTTAGTTACTTTACTAAGTCGTCAAAGAAAACCGAGCAACAATAAAAGTTTTAAATCATATGATAAAAGCGCGTTGGCGAAAGTCGACGCGCTTTTTTTATGCTTCATACTTTACACTTCTTATCACATTCCACCCCTTAGTAGTTATGGTTTACCTTGTGCTCATACCCTAAAATGCAGCTCCTCTTTTATTGCTAGGTGTCTGAGATGTCTGAATATTTATCGGTGGCCATAATTGGCTTGGCATTTGCCGGATTGTTCTTTGTGGTTCTAGAGGATGTGATACATGTAAATAAGGCTCAAGCGGTTCTATTTTTTGGAACGCTATCTTGGATTTTGCTGTTTGTTTTTTCTGACCATCAAACAAGACATGAATTTGTGATTGAGGGTTTGTATGAAAATATTGCTGAAATAGCTGGGCTTTGGTTATTTTTGTTAGCGGCCATGACCTTTGTGGTTTATTTGAATAAAAAAGGTTTGATTGAAAGCCTTATATATCGTTTTTTGCCCCGTCAAATCAGCGAGCGAAAATTGTTGTTTTTCATCGCCTTGTTTGCCTTCGTATTTTCGTCACTTGCTGACAATATTACAGCCACACTCATCTCTATTGCGTTGATTTTATCCCTTAAGCTTGAAGCAAAAAAAACCATACGTTTTGCTACTGTGGTTGTATTTGCGGTGAACTCTGGTGGTGTGGCGATGATCACAGGTGATGTGACAACGTTGATGATTTTCTTGCAGGGTAAGGCCAGTATTTTGAATTTACTCTTGTTGTCATTGCCCGCTTTACTTGCCTTGATTGCATTAGCGTCTTTACTGAGTTTTTCACTTAAAGACATGGTTCATATTCAGCTGAAGACAGATCGCCATGAATCCGTAGATGTGGTCATAGCCATAGTATTTGTGCTGACTATTTTAGGCACCATTGCCAGCAATATCTTATTTGATATACCGCCTGTTTTAACCTTTTTGTTTGGTTTGTCGGTGATGTTTTTGGTGGCTAGGGCCTATGGTGAAGACACAGAGAAGGCACCTATTTTAAATTATATCCGCCAAATTGAATTTGATACCTTGTTGTTCTTTTTAGGTATTTTATTACTGGTTGGTGCGTTAAAAGAGATACATGCATTAGAAAGCTTTGTGCGTATTTATGACGTACTGCCGATTTGGATGGCCAATTATGTGATGGGTATTTTGTCGGCCATTATTGATAACGTGCCTTTAACGGCGGCATTATTAAAGTCTGACGTCACCATGAATGTGCAGCAGTGGTTATCGTTAACTTATGCAGTAGGTGTGGGAGGCTCTATGTTAATTATTGGCTCAGCTGCAGGCATCGTAGCCATGAGTAAAATAGAAGCGCTGACGTTCATGAGTTATCTTAAGTATTTTTTCTTGCTGTTTTTTGCTTACACCCTAGGGTATGGTGCCACCATGTTGATGGGTACATATTTGTAATTGATAGGTAGAGCGAGGCGCAGGGGATATGGCAAAACGTAAGGTGGCATACGTATGCAGTGATTGCGGGTCTGATCACAGTAAATGGCAAGGTCAATGTGGTGCCTGTGGCCAGTGGAATACCTTACAAGAGTTCACTGTATCCGCTTCTAAGTCCGCCTCTGTGCGTGAAGGTTATGCTGGTAGTGCCGGTGGCGGCATCGGAACAAATAAAATTGTTAAGCTCAATGATGTTTCACTGGATGCCTTACCTCGTTTTAGTTCAGGAATGGCAGAATTTGACCGTGTGCTGGGTGGTGGTTTGGTGCCAGGTTCTGTGAACTTAATCGGCGGTCACCCCGGTGCGGGTAAGTCCACCTTGTTGTTACAAACTATGTGCTATTTGGCGGAGCACATGCCGGTGCTCTATATAACCGGTGAAGAATCACTACAACAAGTTGCTCTGCGTGCTCAGCGGTTACATCTGCCTACCGACAAACTTCAAATGCTTGCCGAAACCGACGTTGAGCAAATCATCTCCATTGCCAAAAATCATACACCTAAAGTCATCGTTATCGATTCGATCCAAGTGATGCACACTCCAGGTGTGGAGTCTGCCCCTGGCAGCGTGTCACAGGTGCGGGAAAGTGCTGCGTTTTTAACGCGCTTTGCCAAACAAAGTAATACGGTTTTATTTTTAGTGGGGCATGTCACCAAAGATGGCTCACTAGCGGGGCCAAAAGTATTAGAGCACATGATTGATTGCTCCATCATGTTAGAAGGTGATAGCGATAACCGATTCCGTACTTTGCGCGGCATTAAAAACCGCTTTGGTGCCGTAAATGAGCTGGGTGTTTTTGCCATGCTCGAAGCGGGTCTTAAAGAAGTGAAAAACCCCAGTTCTATATTTTTAAGTCGCTCCGAGCAACCAGTAAGTGGTTCGAGTGTCATGGTGGTTTGGGAAGGCACTCGCCCTATTTTGGTAGAAATCCAAGCGCTTGTAGATGAAAGCCATTTTGGGCACCCAAAGCGAGTGGCAGTGGGTTTGGATCAAAACCGTTTAAGCATGTTATTAGCCGTGATGCATCGCCATGGCGGTATTCATTGTGGCGATCAGGATGTTTACATCAACGTGGTGGGTGGGGTGCGAGTCAGTGAAACCTCTGCGGATTTAGCCTTGTTAATGTCGGTGCTTTCAAGCTTTCGTGATCGCCCATTACCACAAGATATGGTGATTTTTGGTGAGGTGGGTTTATCCGGTGAAATCCGCCCAGTACCAAGCGGACAAGACCGCTTAAAAGAAGCGGCAAAACATGGTTTTAAACGAGCTATTGCCCCAAAAGCGAATATTCCCAAAGGCGGCATCGCGGGCATGCAGGTGATGGCAGTTGAGCATATTTCGCAAGCCTTAGAGATAATTTAGCAACGCTTTAATGCGCACCATGCTCCTTAATCAGCGCAGCTAACTCACGTTCGACATATTCATCTGAACCAACGTTTAATTCGATCAAGCGCTTGAGTAAGGTGATGCTGTCTAAATCAATGTGACTGCATTGGCAGCCCACATAAACGGGCGTGATGTGCACTAGGTTGCATTCCATCTTGATGTGGGTGTGATCAGCTAGGCGAATATCAATCATCAACGGGTTACCCGGATGAATGTTCCACACATCAGGCTGTTTGAAGAGTACGCCGTTTAGGCTGAGGTCTATCAAATCCACAGGCCAGCTGTGATTACCTTGGCTGACCGTGGTTTGTGCATCGAAAGGGATGCGTGTGAAATGGCGATGTTCAGACATGTTAGCTCCTCTAACGAGGAGCGTGTCCTCGTTAATTTAAACGCTTGTACTTGATGCGTTTAGGCTGGTCAGCTTCTGCACCAAAGCGACGTTTGCGATCTTCCATATAATCTTGGTAATTACCTTCCATAAAGTACAGTTGGCTATCACCTTCGTACGCAAGAATATGGGTGGCAATACGATCCAAAAACCACCTGTCATGTGAAATAACAATAGCACAACCTGGGAAGTTCAGTAGGGCTTCCTCTAGGGCGCGCAGGGTTTCTACATCAAGGTCATTGGATGGTTCATCCAGTAACAACATGTTAGCCCCTTGTTTTAACACACAGGCAAGCTGCAGACGACCACGCTCACCACCAGACAATTCGCCTACGCGTTTTTGCTGGTCATTACCTTTGAAGTTAAAGCGGCCACAGTAGGCGCGAGAGCTGGTTTCATAGTTGCCGATTTGTAACTGGTCATGACCATCGCTGATGCATTCCCAAACGGTTTTATTGTCATCTAGCTGATCACGTAACTGCTCAACAAAGGCGGTTTTAACTGTCGAGCCAATGCGGATCTCACCACTGTCTGGTTGCTCAACACCGGCCACCATGCGGAATAAAGTAGATTTACCCGCGCCGTTAGCCCCGATGACACCGACAATCGCCCCTTGCGGAATTTTAGCGGTGAAGTTATCAATCAGTAATTGATCGCCAAAGCTTTTGCTAACGCCGTCAAATTCCACCACTAAGTCACCTAAACGCTCACCTGGTGGAATGAAGATTTCACTGGTCTCATTACGCTTTTGGGTTTCTTGGCTGTTAAGCTCATCAAAGCGGGCTAAACGAGCTTTACTCTTGGCTTGACGGGCTTTGGGGTTAGAGCGTACCCACTCTAATTCGTGTTTGATGGTGCGATCTAATGCAGATTGTTGTTTCTGCTCTTGCTCAAGACGGGCTTCTTTTTGTTCAAGCCAACTGGTGTAGTTACCTTCAAATGGAATACCGTGGCCACGGTCGAGCTCTAAAATCCACTCAGCACAGTTATCTAAGAAATAACGGTCGTGGGTGATGGCCACCACGGTGCCTGGGTAGTCTTCTAAAAAGCGCTCAAGCCAGCCCACCGATTGTGCATCCAAATGGTTGGTCGGCTCGTCCAGTAATAACATGTCGGGCTTGCTTAATAACAAGCGGCAAAGAGCCACACGGCGACGCTCACCACCAGACAGCTTGGTGACATCCGCATCCCAAGGGGCAAGACGTAATGCCTCTGCGGCGCGCTCCATGATGTTATCAATGTTATGGCCATCGTGAGCTTCAATGATGGCTTCAAGGCGACCTTGTTTTTTGGCTAGTTTGTCGAAGTCGGCTTCAGGGTCGGCGTAGTCGGCATACACTTGGTCAAGTTCGGCCATGGCATCAAATAATTCACGCAAACCATCTTGAACATTACCGCGAACGTCTTTGTTTGGGTCTAATTCAGGCTCTTGAGGTAAATAACCGATGTTAATGTCTGGCTGTGGGCGGGCTTCGCCGTTATATTCGGTATCGACCCCTGCCATAATGCGCAGTAAAGTAGATTTACCGGCACCATTTAAACCTAATACACCAATTTTGGCGCCAGGGAAGAAGGATAGGGATATGTCTTTAAGGATTTCACGCTTAGGGGGAACCACTTTCCCCACTCGATTCATTGTAAAAACGTACTGAGCCATAGCTTTAAGTGCCCTTTATATGGGTGAGATGCTAGAAATAGCTGCAAATTAATAGATTAGGCAGCTAAACGCAAACTGGGTAGGAAAAACAATGTTGATTGATCGACTAATAACAATAAAAAAAGATTCTGTTCGACTGCTGCTGGTTTTGTTCTTTGTGTTTTTAGTGGTCACACAAACGGTGTCTTTTTATCTTCAATTTGCTCAAGGGCAGCAGCATCGTCAGTTCATTATGGATGTGACATTGGCAAGCCTAGCAAAACAAACCGCTAACAGCGTATATGCACAAAAAAACAGTATTCCCCCTCTGATTAGGCATTATCGGGCGCAACTGGAAAGCTTTATCCAAGGGAAGCAAGATGCAGATGCCCAGCAAGAATTTACCCAAGTCTTAGCAAGTACGCTTGCCGATTATCATGGCTTTTTATTGCTTGATCGTGATTTTAATATAGTCACATCAGATTATCAGTCGCTATTTGCCGTTCAGGTTCCTCAGCTAACTAATCTTGTTAAGTTAACACCAGCCAGCAGCCAACAACCAATACAACTGTTTGCTAAAACAGAAGCTGGGGTGGGCAGCGTGCATTTTGTCTATGATTTGAAAACCTACATCAACCAACCTTTCTACTTGGCTGTTAGTCGAAAAATTCAAGTGTATAACCGCATTATTGAAAACGACAACTATGATAGCTTTCGCTTATTGGTGACAGATACACGAGATGACCATATCGTGTTAAGCGCAGAGGATTTTAATGGCGTAAGTCGGCCGCGTCATCTTAAAAACCTAGAGCAATCTATACAAGCTGTGCAGCAAATAGAGGGTACTCCTTGGCAGGTTGTGGCAGTGGAAAAAACAGGGTTTTTACAAAAAGAAATCATAACACTCGCACTACCAAAACTTTTGTTTATTACCTTATATATTTTACTTGGCTACATTGCTCTTAAGGTGATTGGTCGGATCCATAATGAAAGTGGGCAAAAACTCGAGAGATTTAATCGAAAATCTCAGCGAGCTGAGCAAGCATTAGATTGTATTGATGAGGTAGTGGTCACCACCACGTTAAATGGTCGGATTATTTTTTGTAATACATCCGCTGGGCGCTGGTTAAAAGGTCAAGAAGTCGAAAGTGTCATTGGTCGGTCTATTCAAAAGGTCTTTCCATTTGATGGTATGCCGTGGTTACAAAATTGGTCCCATAAAAAAGATGACTTGAGCCTCACCCACTACGGTGAAGTGCTGGTGGATTTTGACGGCAAACTGGTAACGCTTGATATTAATCAGCACTTTTCTTATTTAGAAAAAAGTGAGCCTACGATCATTTGGGTGCTTCGAGATGTGAGCCGTCAAACAGCAGACCGAGATTTGTTGAATATCAGTCGTTCACGTTATCGCGCTCTGTATAACGGCAGTGGTATTGGTATGTGGCATATTGATATTTCATTGGTGCGTGATTGGTTGGCAAATATAAATAGCGCAAGTGTGTTTGAGTATATTCAAAATCATCCAAAAGAATTTGCTGTTTTGCGCTCCTCATTTCACTTGATTGATATAAATGATGCAGCCTTAAAGATATATAACGGCGCGAGCAAAAGTGAAATTTTAGGAAAAATAAGCGAATTATTTAAGCTGTATAACAAAGACTTGATGATTGATATTGCACAAAAGATTAATGAAAATCAGTCAAGGTTCAGTACCGAAATTAAATTCACATCCCTAGATGGTAATCAGCATTCTTATTTGGTAAATGGCACACTGGATAGTGTAGGTAAGGATCAAGCGTTATTAAGTTTTATCAACATAAGTGACCGTATCGCTGCAGAAACGGCATTAAAAGAAAGTGAAAGTTTTTGGTCTAGTGTAATAGAAACATTACCAGATCCTATTTACGTGAATGATTTAAATAACAAGCAAAGCGTATTTAGCAGTAGGCATATTGGTGAGCTTTTAGGTTATAGCCAAGAGCAATTACAATCATTAGGTCATTGGCGAGATTTATTACATCCAGATGATTTAGAAAAAGTAGATGCTGCCATATTAGGCTTAAAAACATTAGAGCCAGGGCAAGTGAATGAAGTGAGTGCCCGGGCTAAGCACTGCGATGGCAGTTGGCGAATCATGCGATTTCGCGACACGATTTTTACTCGAGGTGATGCAAAAGACAGCCGTTATTATGTTGGGCTTGCAAGAGACATCACAGAGGAGGAACTAGCGAAAAAACAACTCTCTCAAAGTGAACGCCGCTATCGGTTATTGGCCGAAGGTATGTCCGATATTGTGTTTACCTTGGATAACCAATTAAAGCTAAACTACATCAGCTCGTCAGTGACACGCATACTTGGTCAAGATGCAGCTAAGGTCTTAAAAAATGGTCTGTCAGTTATTCTTACGGATAGTAGTGAGCAATATTTACAGCGTGTATTTCAACAGGATTTAGAATCCGCTAAAAATGCCCTTGTTAATGCTAATTTTGTGCGCACGTTTGATGTAGACGCCGCCATGAATAATGGTTTTCCTATGGTGCTCGAAATTCAAAGTAGTGTGCTTCGAAATGAAGCCAAAGAAGTAGAAGGCATATTAGCCACCGGAAGAGATGTGACACAAAAGCGTTTCATAGAAAAAGAAGCGCGCACTGCTTCTGAGGTTTTTGAAAACTCTTCCGAGTCCATTATTGTAACGGAATCTAATGGCTGTATTAGTCGGGTAAATAAAGCGTTCACCCATTTAACAGGTTATGAGTCAGCGGCGGTGATTGATAAAAATCCTCAAGATTTTGTATCGCCATCTACCTCGCAAGAAGCCATGCACGATTTAAAAACAGTTTTAGCCAATGAAGGCTATTGGCAAGGTGAGTTACATTATATTAATCAGCGTGGTGAAGTGCGCCCTAGTTGGACAGGGATCACGGCGATTAAAGATGCGGATGGCAAAGTACAAAGCCATATTATTATTTCATCAGATATTGTTGAGAAAAAAATAACGGAAGCGCGTATAGAGCGCCTTGCCTATTTTGATGGTTTAACCGGCTTGCCCAACCGCTCACAAATGCACGAAACCTTAGAGCGCTTGATGCTGGATAAAAAGCAAATCCTCGCTTTATTATTTATCGACCTTGATCGCTTTAAACCCATTAACGACAGTATGGGTCACCCAGTTGGCGATAAGGTTTTAAAAGAAGTGGCTAAGCGACTCAGTAACGCCATTCGCTCACAAGACTTGGTGGCGCGAATTGGGGGTGATGAATTTACCGTGATTATGTCAGGATTAAAAAGCAGTGACGATGCGATTATGGAATCCCTTGAAGTGTCAGAGCGAATTCTTGAAAAACTTGCACAGCCTTTTAAGATCGAAGATCGTCAGCTATACCTAAGTTGCAGTGTGGGTGTGGCGATTTTCCCTGACAACGCCGACAGCGGTATGGATTTATTAAAAAATGCCGACACCGCCATGTATCACGCAAAAGCCATGGGTAAAAACAACGTACAGTTTTACGCTGAAAACATGAACACCCATGCTATGGAGCGTTTAGAGTTAGAAAACAACTTGCACCTTGCTCTTCGCCGTAATGAGTTTGAATTATTTTACCAAGCCCAGTGGGATACCATTGAAAATCAAATATGCGGCATTGAATCTTTATTGCGCTGGCGCCGGCCGGGTTTTGGTGTGGTGGCACCGGATACCTTTATTCCCGTCATAGAAGAGACTGGTCTCATTGTACCCATAGGTGAGTGGGTATTACGCACCGCCTGTGAACAAATCATCGACTGGCAAGATGCCGGTTTTGTGGTGCCTAAATTATCGGTGAATTTAAGTGCTCGTCAGTTTAAAGATGCACAAATGCTCGATCGCATTTGCCGCATTGTGGATGAAACCGGCGTTGATCCAGAGTTAATCGAATTGGAGCTGACCGAAAGTATTTTAATGGATGACGTGGACCGCGCCCTTGCGGTATTAAACGAAGCCCGTGCCATGGGCTTTCAGATATCCATTGATGATTTTGGTACCGGTTATTCATCGTTAAGTTATCTAAAACAGTTCCCTGTGAATAACTTAAAAATCGATAAGAGTTTCATCAATAACCTGCCAGACAATCAAGAAGATGCACAAATTACTCGCACCATAGTGGCCATGGCCAATAACCTTGGTTTAGGGGTCATTGCCGAAGGGGTCGAAAAACAAGAGCAAATGACCTTCTTACAGGAAGTGGGCTGCTTTAAGGTACAAGGCTACATGTACAGCTACCCAGTATCGGCCGATATACTGGCCCATGACTTCTTAGATACAGAACAAGAGGCCTTTATAGAGTAGTTAAAGGCCTACATGAAAAAACCTCCACTCCCCTTGATACCCTTTCAAGTGCCAGCCTTGAATGCTTGATGTACAATGCGGCCAAATTCCTCTTAGATTAGCCAAAATGGGCTAATCTAAGGCACAACGCTTTATTATCTAACTGCATCACGGGGACTATTATGTTCAAAAAAGACATGAACATTGCTGATTTCGATCCAGCGCTATGGGAAGCCATGCAAGCCGAAGACGTGCGTCAAGAGCACCACATCGAGCTAATCGCTTCTGAAAACTACACCAGCCCTCGTGTGATGGAAGCCCAGGGCAGCCAGTTAACTAACAAATACGCGGAAGGCTACCCAGGTAAGCGTTATTACGGCGGTTGTGAGCACGTAGACGTGATCGAACAATTGGCCATCGACCGTGCAAAAGAGTTATTTGGCGCCAAATACGCCAACGTTCAACCACACTCAGGTTCACAAGCCAACGCCGCTGTTTACATGGCGCTGGTTAAGCCAGGTGACAAAGTATTAGGTATGAGCCTAGCCCACGGTGGTCACTTAACCCACGGTGCGTCTGTATCATTCTCTGGCCGTATTTATGATGCGGTTCAATACGGTCTAAACCCAGAAACGGGCGAGATCGACTACGAGCAAGTAGAAGCCCTAGCCCTTGAGCACAAGCCAAAAATGATCGTAGCGGGTTTCTCTGCATACAGCCGTGTGGTTGATTGGCAGCGTTTCCGTGATATTGCAAACAAAGTAGGCGCTTACTTGTTTGTTGATATGGCCCACGTAGCAGGCTTAATCGCAGCAGGTGTTTACCCATCTCCAGTGGGTATTGCTGACGTAGTGACTACCACGACTCATAAAACCCTGCGTGGCCCACGTGGTGGTTTGATCCTAGCCAACGACGACGAAGAGCTAAACAAGCGTCTTAACTTTGCTGTATTCCCAGAATCTCAAGGTGGCCCATTGATGCACGTCATCGCTGCAAAAGCGGTTTGCTTCAAAGAAGCCATGAGCGATGAATACAAAGCTTATCAAGCGCAAGTCGTTAAAAATGCACAAGCCATGGCCAATGCCTTCATTGCTCGCGGCATTAACGTGGTATCTGGCGGTACAGACGACCACCTATTCCTAGTTGATTTGATCGGCAAAGAATACACAGGTAAAGATGCAGACGCAGCCCTTGGCGAAGCGTACATCACCGTAAACAAAAACGCGGTACCTAACGACCCACGCTCACCGTTCGTAACCTCTGGTCTGCGTATCGGTACACCAGCTATTACGTCTCGTGGTTTCAACGAAGCACAAGCAACTGAATTGACCGGTTGGATTTGTGACGTGTTGGACAGCCTAGAAAATGGCAACACGGAAGAAGTGACCGCGCAAGTGCGTGAGAAAGTGAAAGCACTTTGTGCGACCTTGCCAGTTTATTCTTAATAAACGCAAGACGCGGTACGGGAGATGTAAAACCCTCCCGTAAAGAAAAACCCAAGCTATGAAAATAGTTTGGGTTTTTTTATGGCTGATGCTTTGAAATGTAGGAGTCGAGCCTGCTCGCGATACCAATAAATTAATTTTAATCTTTAGGTTAAGGTGGTGAGTGCATTTATTTAGATTCAAGGCTATCTAATCGTTGCTAAATAATTAGGCCTTTGATATCGCGAGCAGGCTCGACTCCTACAATACTGACTTTAATATTGAAGATATGATGTGTGGCAACTTTAGAACTGAGATACAGACCTCTACCCCGTCTAATTCAGCCATGTTAAGCTCTAGCTACTCAAAGAAAAGGATAAGAAAAATGGATAGCACTATGATCACGTGGGCCGTCATTATTGGCGCCGTTTTATTTGTTGCAATGATGTTCAACCGTTTGGTGACATTGCGTAACCGCCACAAAAATGCTTTCTCTCAAATTGATGTGCAGCTACAGCGTCGTTATGACTTGATTCCAAACTTGGTTGAAACCGCAAAAGGTTATGCCAAGCATGAGCGTGAAACCCTAGAAGCGGTGATTACTGCCCGTAACGAAGCCAGTGCCATTTTAAAAGGTTTACAGGCAGGCAAGGGTCAGCTAGATGTGAGTGCGTTAAACGGTGCTGAAGATGTATTAGGCGGCATGATGAGCAAGTTATTTGCACTAAGCGAATCTTATCCTGATCTAAAAGCGGATGCTCAGTTTCAGCAATTAATGGAAGAATTAAGCTCCACCGAAAACCGCATTGGTTTTGCGCGCCAAGCCTTTAACGATGCCGTGATGGAATACAATACATACCGTGAGTCTTTCCCAAGTAACATCATTGCCAATGGGTTTTCATTTCAAGCAGCGAACTTGTTAGAGTTCAAAGACAAGGCCATTAAAAAGCCGGTCAAAGTTAACTTTGGTTAATGCATGGGTGCTGAAAAGTAGATAGAACATATGGATTTTTTCGAACATCAAGCCCAAGCAAAAGCAGCCAGTAATCGGCTGCTTTTGTTGTTTTTAGCGTTCTGCGTTTTTATTGTGTTGTGTGTAAATGCGGTCATTTATGTTTGTCTAAGTGGCTCTAATATGTATCAGTTTGCAAACGCTCAAATCTCCTTTAGTCATTTTTTACAGTGGCAGTTTAGTTATGCTGGTTTTATCACCTCTGTTGTGACATTGGTTGTGATCGGCAGTGGTTGTGTGGGCCGTTGGTTAGAGCTTCGCCATGGTGGTAATGGTATGGCGGTCAAACTTGGGGCGCGTTCTTTGGGTTTTGCGTCCGATGATGAAACCGAACAAAAATTGATAAACGTAGTAGAAGAAATGGCCATTGCCGCAGGTGTAACCTCGCCGGGTGTGTATGTGCTTGACCATGAACATTCAATCAATGCGTTTGTTGTAGGATATGAATTTGAAGACAGTGCATTAGTTGTCACCCATGGTTTATTGCAGAGTATGAATCGGGATGAACTGCAAGCGGTGGTTGGGCATGAGTTTAGTCATATTTTACATGGCGATAATCGCATTAATATTCGTTTAATGATTTTATTAGGTGGCATTGTTTGGTTATCAGAACTTGGCAAAATGTTGATGGTTGATAACCGATACCGCTATGGTCATCAGCGCCCTTTGTTTGGTGGTCGCCATAATCAATACCAGCAGTCTACGGGTTATAACTCGTTATCCGGTATCAAAGGAAAAAAAGATTCAGGGGCTTTTTTTATTGGTTTGCCATTATTAATTATTGGTTATGTGGGTATTTTCTTTGGTCGCTTGATTCGAACCGCTATTAGCCGCAAACGTGAATATTTAGCCGATGCGGCGTCCGTGCAATTTACTCGTAATCCAGAAGCGCTGGCCAGCGCGCTTAATATTATTCGCACCAACAGTCATCAAGGTTTTTTACGTTTACCAAGAGCCGAAGGCATTAGTCATATGTGTATTAGCTCGTCGCAAAAATCCACATGGTTTGCGACCCATCCGCCTCTAGAAAATCGTATTAACAGTATTGACCCAACGTTTATTCTGCGTTTTGAATCTCGCGAGAAAAAGCAGCAGCGTAACGAGCAACGTGAACAGAAAAAAGCACAACAAACCCAAACCGCTCAAAATATATATCAGCCTGATGTAACGCGATTACAGAATGCCGGTGCTGAGCATTTACATGATGTGATCGGCACGTTAAGTGCTGCTAACCTAGCTTATGCCATGAGCTTGCATGATGAGATTCCTTATGAATATCGCCAAGCGTTAAAAGACCCTGAATTAGCTAGAATCATGTTGTTATATGTGTTGATGGATAACGAGCCACTATTACGCAAAGCACAACAAGAGTGGTTATTGCTTCAATACCCAAATGCCACACAATTTTTACAAACCCTCACATTGATGTCTAAAGGATTGCCCCCTCGTTTGGCATTGCCCTTGGTTGAGTTACTGATTCCGTTATTAAAAACATTGGACTCACAGCAGCAACAAGGTCTGCTTGAGCAAGTGCTGGTCATGGCAAAATGGAATGGCAAGTTGTCGCTGTTTGATATTTGTTTATACAGCCTATTAAAGTATTCATTTGAAGATAAACAGCCTAATCGTTCTGGCCATACTATTAAAAAACTCGATGTGGTGGCGTATGAAGTTAATATCATCGTTTCAAGTTTGGTATATAACGCAGGTGGTTCAGCATTAGAAAAACAAGCTCTTCATAAACGTATGATGGATGTGTTTGTTATGCCGAAACAAGCTTTAATTGAGGCATCGGACATCAAGGCTAAACAGATTTATATCAGCCTTAAAAAATTGAAAACCCTGTCACCCATGTTAAAACGTTCTTTAATGGATGTGTGTGGGGATATCGTTTTACATGACGGAATCGTGCAAGGCTCAGAATATGAAACCTTAAAGTTAATGAGCCTATTGTTGGCATGTCCTATGCCGGCGCTGCCAATGAACGCTAAAAGTTAATTGTGTTTTAGCCTGCAAAAAATAAAACCCAACCTACCCCCTAGGTGATATGGATTAACTTGACTGTATTGCTCAAAATGCTACAAGTTGAGACATACAATCAATTTTTGTTCACAAGGGGGTGTGGCATGGCCACACAATACACGCCAGCACAACTTCGTCATGCGATTCGCACCGGCGAGCACACCACAAACACTTCCGGTTTATGCCAAGGGTTTGTGCAATGTAATGTGGCGATACTCCCCAAGGCGTGGGCAGATGAATTTCTCCAGTTTTGTCAGTTAAATCAAAAACCTTGTCCTGTGGTTGCCATGGCTGCTCAGCCTGGCGATACCAATCTTGTTGAAGTAGCCCCCGACTTTGACATTCGTACCGACGTGCCTAAATATCGAATTTGGAAAGACGGCACGTTAGTCGATGAGGTGACTGACATCTCTTCAGTATGGCGTGACGATTTGGTTACGTTTTTATTAGGCTGCTCGTTTAGTTTTGAAGAAGCATTAATTGCTGACGGCTTAGAAGTGCGCAACATAACGGAAGGCAAAAACGTGCCCATGTACGATACGAATATTGCGTGTCGTGCGGCTGGGCGTTTTCATGGCAATACCGTGGTGAGCATGCGCCCATTCAAACCTGCCGATGCCATTCGTATGATTCAAATATGCAGCCGTTTTCCATCAGTACATGGCGCACCCATTCACTTTGGTGATCCAGCGGCCATCGGCATAAAGGATATAAATCATCCTGAATACGGTGATGCTGTGACCATTAACGCAGGTGAAGTGCCCGTCTTTACCGCCTGTGGTGTGACACCTCAAGCCGCTATTATGGCGGCGAAGCCTGAGTTTTGTATTACTCATAGCCCAGGCCATATGGTTGTCACTGATATTCCTAATTCTAAATTAGCCATTTTATAGGAGGTGAGTATGAAAAATAATCGCCCCCAAGTGGCAGCCAAGCAACTCTCTAGAGTTTGCAGCATTACACACTCACCAGGGCATATGCTTGTCACTGACATACCCAATTCTAAATTAGCCATTTTATAAGGAGCCAGCATGTCGTTGTTATTAAATTGTGACTTAGGTGAAAGTTATGGCTCGTGGAAAATGGGGTTAGACGAAGACGTTTTTCCGCATATTGACCAAGCGAATATTGCTTGCGGTTTTCATGGTGGTGACCCTGTGGTCATGATGAAAACATTAGCGTTAGCCAAAAAACATGACGTAATGGTTGGTGCACACCCAGCCTATCCGGACTTAGTGGGTTTTGGTCGCCGCTCTATGAATTGCTCAACCGATGAAATTATCGGTACGGTGTTGTATCAAATGAGCGCACTAGATGGCATGGCAAAAAGCCAAGGTATGTTAATGGCATATGTGAAACCTCACGGTGCCTTGTATAACGATATGATGGCCAAAGTTGAAGTGCGCAAAGCCATTATGCAAGCCGTGGCGCAATACCATCGTCCTATCAAGCTGATGTTGCAAGCGACCAACGATTCAGCACAGCATTTAATTGAAGCCCAAGAATACGATATCGAATTATTATTTGAAGCTTTTGCTGACCGCTGTTATGACGACGATGGTAAATTACTTGCGCGCAGTAAACCGGGTGCGGTACACAATAAAGAAAAAATGCTGGCCCAAGTGAAGCAGCTAAACGAGCAGGGCACCATTACGTCGTTCAGTGGCAAAACACTCAATATTGAAGCCGATTCTTTATGTGTTCACGGCGATAACCTTGAAGGTGTGCAAGCCATTGCACAAATTCGTAAGATTATTGAAGGCGCATAACATGAATATTCATGTGGCGGGTGAAAATGCATTAATGGTGTATTTTGCAGATAACGTCAGCGATCAAACCAGTTTGCGTATTCAACAAACCGCCTCAGTACTATCGCAATACATGGGTAAAGAGCTAATTGATTTAGTACCCAGTTACGCCTCAATGTTAGTGGTGTTTGATGCATTTAAAACCGACCACTTGCACGTGCGTAAATTGATTCGTGATGCCGCTCAACCACATCAAGAGTCACAAACTCAGCAACAAGAAAACATTGTGCGTTTACCGGTTTATTACGGGCCACAAACCAGTCCTGATTTAGCCAAAATAGCGCAACATGCTGGTTTAACCAATGAGCAAGTGATCGAGATTCATCAACAAGCACATTATCGTGTTTATGCTATTGGGTTTGCACCTGGCTTTGCGTATTTAGGTGAAACCGATGAGCGTATTGCCATGGCTCGTTTATCAACACCCCGAAAAAAAGTACCCAAAGGGGCGGTAGCCATTGCCGACCGTCAAACGGCTGTGTACCCATCTGTTAGTCCTGGTGGATGGAATTTAATTGGTTGTTGCCCAACCCCCATGTTTGATGCAAACGCGTCACCCTCCATGCCAGTTAAAGCAGGAGATGCGGTTCAGTTTTATGCCATCGATGAATCAGAGTTTATATCTTTAGGAGGCAGTTTTGATGGCTGGCAGGACTTATAACATGACTCATGTAATGCACGTTTTAAATCCAGGTATCTTAACTCTCATTCAAGACGCAGGACGTTTTGGTCAGCACGGCATTGGTTTAACCACTGGCGGGCCTATGGATCCGCTTGCGTTTAAATGGGCAAATCGTTTAGTGGGCAATGATGAAAATACCGCCCTGTTAGAAAACACCATTGGTGGTTTGAAATTAAAAAGTACCTGCCAAACTCAAATCGCCGTAACAGGTGCCACTGTTACTATAAAAGTAAATGGAATATCCCAACCACAATGGCAAACAATAAATATCAATGCCCATGATGAAATCGAATTGGGTTACGCCAGTGAAGGCTGCCGTATTTATTTAGCGGTATCTGGTGGTTTTAACATTAACAAACAATTTAATAGCGTAAGCACAGTGGTACGTGAAGGCATTGGCGGTTTAAACGGTAAGGGTTTGCAAGCAAACGATAAACTTCCTTTAGTAAGCGATAGCCGTGTAACGCGATGTTATGTATTGCCGTTAAGTGCTCGACCGGTTTATGCAAACAAAGTCACGTTGCGGTTAATACCCGGTTATCAGCAAGCGCACTTTTCTCGTCATCAGCAACGCATGTTTTTTTATCATGAGTTTACCGTTAGTGATTTATGCGACCGCATGGGTTATCGCTTATCAGGCCCAAAGGTAACTTGTGATATCGAAGGCATTTTATCTGAAGGCATTTGTTTAGGTGCGGTGCAAATCCCTAAAGATGGTCAGCCCATTGTCCTAATGAACGACCGACAAACCATCGGCGGCTACCCAAAAATAGGCTCAGTACTATCATTAGATTTAGCCAAGCTTGCGCAACTAACCGCAGGCGGCCGTGTAACGTTTGAACCCATTACCATTGACCATGCCCATAATGAGCTAGCCCTTGCCCACTACAAATACAGTCGGCAAACATTGGTTAGCGTGGCAACCGAGGATGCACCATGAGCCAACTCACGACGGCGATGCAATTAAGCCTTGATATCGAAAACATGTTGGTAGAGCGCAACCTGCGCGGCATGAAAACCGTGCAAAGTGCATTACCTCAAGGTTATGTATTACGCGCAGCGCAAATGATGCTGCCCATTCGCGGTACCGTGTTAATTGGCACAGGCTTTCCCGTGGTAGACACCTTTGAAACAGATGGGCCAGTGGGTGCCATTGCCTTATACCAAGCGTTTGAAGCACTAGGAGCCCAACCTATTATTGTGTGTGGTGCGCCGCTTAGTGAACAACTAAAAAATACATACCGTGTGCATGAAATTACAGTGGGGCCAAGCGCCCATCGCGACGAAGAAGCACTGCAAGCCCTTAAACAATTACAGCCAGAGCTGATTGTTTCGATTGAGCGCCCAGGGCTGGCCGCAGATGGTAAGTATTACAACATGCGCGGTGAAGACATCAGTGCCCGTGCTGCGTGTTTTGATACGTTTTTAATTCATGCACAGTGCCCATCCATAGCCATTGGTGATGGTGGCAATGAAATTGGCATGGGTAATATTCAAGACGCCTTAAAAGGTTTAGATATTCAAGCAGCGGCCACAGGTTGCAACGAGTTAGTGATTGCCGATGTTTCTAATTGGGCTGCGCTTGGGTTAATTGCCATGCTTGATTGGTTAAGTGGGCAAAATACTTTAGCCAAATTAGATGCCATGGCCGTGCTCGAGTTTTTATCACAGCGTGGCAGTGTTGATGGTGTCACTCGTGAAAATACCTTAACCGAAGATGGTCTTCCTGCCCAAGACGGCATTGAATTATTAAATCGACTACAAGCATTAATTAGCCAGAAAAAATTAGTTAAAAATTAAGTTTTCAAAATTTTACGTGAGGTGCCATATGAGCATTGTATTTTTAAACAACGAATTTATGCCAATGGAAGAGGCAAAAATTTCACCGATGGATCGTGGTTTTTTATTTGGTGATGGTATTTATGAAGTGATACCTGCCTACAATGGCAAGCTTGTGGGCTTTGGCCCGCATATTGACCGTATGAATCAAGGTCTAGAATTAATTGGCATCGACTTTAAATGGGATCAAAACCAGTGGCGTAAAGTCTGTGATGAGTTGATCGCAAAAAATGACGGTGAAAACCTCGGCATTTATTTACATGTGAGCCGTGGTGCTGACAGTAAACGTTTTCATGCGTACCCAGAAAATGTGGCTCCAACGGTATTTGCATATGCCTTTGATATTCCAGCGGCGAATGTGCCGGATAAAACAAAAGCCAAAGGTTATAAGGTTGCTACCACGCAAGATTTACGTTGGCAGCGTTGTAATATCAAATCTACAGCACTACTTGGTAACGTGATGCATTTTCAATTTGGTTATGCACAAGGTTACAATGAAACACTTTTATATAACGTAAAAAATGAACTAACCGAAGCCGGTGCATGTAACGCCTATATTGTGAAAGATGGCGTGGTGATTACGCCGCCATTGGACAATCAAATTCTGCCGGGTATTACGCGTTTTATGCTGTTAGAAATTTTACGTAAATACAGTGATATAAAAGTAGAAGAACGCATCGTTACTATGGATGAAGTGTTTAATGCGGATGAAGTATGGATTACAAGTTCATCAAAAGAAATTGCCCCTGTGGTTGAAATTGATGGCAAACCGGTGGGAAATGGTCAAATAGGGGATGTGTGGCTGGCGGCACAAACTCAATATACCGCACACAAATTTGAGTTTTAATTACATTAAAATTTAATTATTTCGGTTAGTTCTAGAGTGCACTTAAAAACCCATCTTTATTAAAAATAAAGATGGGTTTTTTGTTGGTAAGAGATTGCCAGTTTTGGGATGAATTTATTTAAAATAATTATGGTTTAAGCTGGGTATGACCCATAGCTGACATAGGCTTATGCGTTGTGCCCACTCCTAGCAAAATAGCTGTGGTAGATTGAAGTCAATTTAGGTGTTCATCACTCGTGGGGCAAGCTCGTACATAAGAAGAGTTAAGTTGGCTGGGCATCGCTCAACTTATAGCATATCGAGCATTCAGCCCGTTCATCCTGAGCAGCGAGGAACGAGCGTGTCGAAGGGTGGAAGTCTATTTATACGGATTTTTATCGTCTGGATTTTCTTGTGTTTTAAAGCGTTTATGTAACCATAAGTACTGTGCAGGGTAGCGGCGGATTGCCCCTTCCAGCCATTGGTTGTACGCCTTGGCATCTTGCTCTTCATTGCCTGTTTCTGGCAGTGCTTCGTAAAATTCTAATATGTACTCTTGGCAATCTTGCTTGCGGTGATAGCTATAAGGCACGATGCGGGCATTACCACTTTTGCTCAAAAATGTGAGGCCAGAAATAGTGGATGCTTGGCGACCAAACAGTGGTGCAAAAACTGCGTATTTACGACCATAATCTTGATCTGGGGCATACCACAGAGATTCACCACGTTTTAAACAATCAATAAAACCTTTCACATCTTTTTTATGATAGGCATTGGTGCAAAAGCGGTAGCGACCACGCATCATGATGGCGTTCATCAGTTTGTTATCAAGTGGACGATAGGTCACATTTAATTGGGTAACAAGGCTGGTCAGTGCACCTGCTAGATCAAGAATACTAAAGTGGGCACCGGCTAATACCACACCTTGGCCATTGTCTAAGTATTTATCAAAATGTTCTTTGCCGCGTACTTCAAGGGTGGGTTTGAATCGTTTGTAATTGCCAAACCATGCGGTGCCACTGTCTAAATAACCTTGCATGTTTTCATGGAAGATTTCTTTAACTAGGGCGTCTTTTTTCTTAGGGTCTAATTCGGGAAAACAAATATCCACATTCACTTGCACAACATGGCGACGTCCTTTTGCCAAGTTATAAGCTAGCCATGCTAAACCTTTGCTGATTTTCCACTGCACTTTAAAAGGTAATAACTGGCAGATAAATAAAAAGCCTACGAATAACCACACGCCCCAGTATTTTGGTTTTAGATATTCCAGTTTTAATAAACGGGTATCTTCAATTTGATTGGGTTTATTTTTATTGTTCATATTTCTTTCGTTAGCTGGGGTACGAGAGAAGAGAGATGTTTGCTCTTCTCGATAGTAAAATAATATGACAGCGTCTAACGTCTAACGTCTAACGTCTAACGTCTAGGCTTAGCTATGCGCTTTAATACTGTTAATAATATTTGTGGTGCTGCAGCCGTCTTCAAAATTCAGTACTTGAACTTCGCCGCCGTTTTCAATGACTTCTTTGCCACCGGCAATATCTTCAATTTTGTAATCACCACCTTTCACTAAAATGCTAGGCAGTAATTTCGCGATTAAGCGTTGCGGTGTGTCTTCGCTAAACGGTACAACGTAATCGACACTGGCTAAACCAACTAGCACATCCATACGATGTTCTGTTGAATTAATCGGACGACCTTCGCCTTTTAAGCGGCGCACGGAATCGTCGGTGTTGACGGCAACAATTAATTTATCCCCAAGCTTTTTGGCATTTTTTAAGTAGCTTACATGGCCTGGGTGCAAAATATCAAAGCAGCCATTGGTCATGACAATGGTTTCCCCTTGTGCTTTTGCGTCGTTAATAATATCCAGTAGAGCATCTTCATCTAAGATGCCACTGTGGGCGATTTCATCGGCTTTGGCTTCGCGACGTAATTCTGCAAGGCTTACTGTGGCGGTGCCCAGTTTGGCAACCACTAGGGCCGCTGCGGTATTGGCAAGCGCGGTGGCTTCTGCCAGTGGGCTGCCAGCTGCATAGGCCGCTGCTAAAACACTTATGACAGTATCGCCGGCACCGGTCACATCGTAAACTTCGCGTGCGGTTGCGGCTAAATGCACAGGCTGCTCGCCTTTTTGGAAAAGCGTCATGCCTTTTTCGCTGCGAGTAACCAATAACGCTTCAAGGCCCACTGTGTTTAATAATTCAAAACCTTTACTGACCAGTTCTGCTTCGTCTTTACATGGGCCAACCACTTGCTCGAACTCACTCATGTTTGGTGTGATTAACGTGGCGCCGCTGTAGCGTTTAAAGTCACTGCCTTTTGGGTCAATGAAAATAGGTTTTTTGTGGTTATTGGCAATGCCAATGAAGTCTTCAATGTTGTGCAAAGCGCCTTTGCCGTAATCACTTAAGATCACTACATCACACTCTTCGATTTGTTGTTTGAAGTTTTCTAACATATTGCTGTTGTCAGCATCGGCAAACGATTCTTCGAAATCTAAGCGAATCAGTTGTTGGTGACGGCTTAATACACGCAGCTTGGTAATGGTTGGATGGCTGGCAATGGCAGTAAATTGGGTTTTGATGTTGTTGTGGCGCAATGTGGTGGTTAACACCTGTGCGTTATCGTCATTGCCAACAAGGCCTAGTAGGCTGGTTTGGGCGCTCAGGCTGGCGATGTTTAGAGCCACGTTACCAGCGCCACCAGCGCGATCTTCAATTTCGCTGACTTTCACCACAGGCACAGGTGCCTCAGGTGAAATACGCGAAGTTGGGCCGCTCCAGTAGCGATCTAACATCACGTCTCCAACCACTAAGATACGGGCGTTGGCAAAGTTAGGAATACGCAAAGTCATGAATCAAAACCAAGTAATTTTATTAGCGGGCTATGGTAGCACAAGCGACTGCTAGGGGCAGTGCTTCGTGTATCGTTATGCCTTGCTTTTGTGACATTAGGGTAATCACACGGGTGTGGTGCTAGAATGGAGCTTGATCCGATTGCGTTAGATAAAACATGGCCAGACTGCTTTATTCCATTCTTTTAAGTGTGCTCATTCCAATTATTGTGTTGCGAATGTTGGTACGTGCTCGAAAAGCCCCTGCTTATGGCAAACGTTGGTGGCAGCGTTTTGGCGTGTTTACGTCGCCTAAAACCTTAAATGGCAAACAAGGGGGGATCTGGTTTCATACGGTAAGTGTGGGTGAATTCATTGCCGCGGTGCCGTTAATTGAGCAAACAATGTTAGCGAATCCTGATGCACTGATCACCATTACCACCACCACGCCAACAGGCAGCGAGCAAGTGCAAAAGCGTTTTGCCAATCAACTGGGTAAACAAATATTCCATGTGTATTTACCCTATGACTTACCTTGGTTTTTACGTGGCTTTTTACGCAAGGTAAAACCCCAATTATTGGTTATTTTAGAAACCGAACTTTGGCCCAATTTGATTCATTGCAGCAAACAATCAGGTTGTAAGGTGTTGGTGGTGAATGCCCGTTTAAGCGAAAAAAGCGCAAAAGGTTACGCCAAGGTATCGGGCCTTGCTAAAGACATGTTGGCAAAACTAGATGGTTTGGCGGTGCAAAATAAAGTGGATGCGCAGCGCTTTGTGGAACTGGGCATGCCTGAAGATCACATGCAGGTAACTGGCAGTATTAAATTTGATTTAACCATTTCAACTGACTTAATTAACCAAGGGCAAGCCCTTAAACATAGCTGGGGTCACGAGCGAAAAGTATTGATTGTTGCCAGTACCCATAAAGGGGAAGACGAAATTGCTCTTGATGGTTTTGCCGAGCTTATAAAACAAGACCCAAGCCTTTTAATGATCATAGTGCCGCGCCACCCTGAGCGGTTTAACGATGTGGCAAATTTGATTGAACAACGAGGTTTTACTTTAAGTCGTCGCAGTCTGTTGGATGCATCAGCGCAAACCCAGGTTTTGTTAGTGGATGCTATGGGTGAGTTAATGGCGTTTTTAGCGGCCAGTGATGTGTGTTTAATGGGGGGCAGCTTTGTTGAAAATGGTGGCCATAACCCGTTAGAGCCAGCAGCACTAGGTGTGCCTGTGATCATGGGTGAAAGCCAGTTTAACTTTGCTTTAATTTGTCAGCAGCTTGAACACGCCGGCGGTTTGCAAACCGTCACGCAACAAAACTGGGCAGGTATTGCAAAACAGTGGCTGTCAGACCTTGAACAGGCACAGCAAAAAGGCAAGGCGGCGCAAAGTGTGGTTGAGGCGAATCGCGGCGCGAAACAAAAAGTATTTGAGTGGATACAAGCCCTGTTTTAGCAATAAAAAAACCGCTGTGTGACCACAAACGGTTTTATTTTTATGACGCCTGAAACGTCAACAGAATTAATAACCTTTGATGGTGTAATCAATCTCAAAGTCGATGCCTTCAACACGGGACACCCCTGTGTTTATGGTGCCATCATCATTCAACTCTACCCAGCGATAACCTGGGCCTTCTCTGTCCACATCAAAGTCGCTGGACTCAGGTGTAAACTGCACACAGGTTGAAGGGGTTGATACAAACCGCACACCATTAACCATGTTGTCACTGTCTTGATGCACATGGCCCCATAATACAACTCGTACATTGTCGTATTTTGCGATGATATCCAAAAGGGCTTGGCTGTTACGAATTTGCTGAGTATCTAACCATTTGCATCCCATGGGTTTTGGGTGGTGATGCATGGTGATGAGGGTGTGGCTAGTCGAATCCGCTTTTAAGGCGTCTTCAAGTAGATCTAATTGGCTTTGGGCTAGGTTGCCAAACACGCTACCGGGTACTTGGCTGTCTAATAAAATTAACTGCCAATTGCCTTTTTTGATAACAGGCAACATTTCAGTTTGCTCGCTAACCACCTGCAACATATTGGTACGATAGTCATGATTTCCGGGAATCCAGAACTGTTCCTTTTTGTCTTGTGCTAACAGGTCTTTAAGGTACTGGTAGGATTCCACACTGCCGTCCTGGCTTAAATCGCCCGTGCACAGGTAAAAATCAAACTGGTTTTGCTCGGCGTGTATCTTATCCATCACTGCATTTAAACTGGCTTGGGTATCCATGCCGAGTAATTTGCCTTCCTCTGAAGCAAATAAATGACAGTCAGTGATTTGTATAAATTTTTGCATGACTAGTAAGGTCCATACCCATCCGTAGGTGCTAAGAACGTGAATTCAGCGCACTATAATGTTAATAGCTTAGTCACTTCCAGTGTCGGAGTCACATTTTAAAGGCTTTGGAAGGAAATTTAATTCAATATCCGCTTCGCCGTGGCGTAAGCAGTGCTCTAACCAATCCGCTAAAAATTGGTTAATCTGATGTTTTTCATCAGGCATGCGCATTTGTGGATTAGGGTAATGATACACCCCATTAAAGCGATGGTTGTGATCAAATACCACTACCTCCGCCATGCGCACATCATGATATAGGCGCACCTCCATATGAGGTGGCTGCAAAAAAT